>JANLTS010000649.1:0-7006 GCA_031363045.1 Hyphomicrobiales bacterium | reverse complement strand
AATATGTACTCCGCCGACGCCGGGAAAATCGGCGCGAGGCTTGAGAATTTCGCGGACGAATTTTCCGCCATCATCTCTCGCCAACTGGATGAGCGGGTGTAAGCATGGGTGCATCTTCAGGGGGAGCGAGAGGCGGCTATCAGCGGCGCAACGCCAGGCGCCGCAGCAGTGCCGGCGTGATGAGCGAGATCAACGTCACGCCACTGGTGGACGTGATGCTGGTGCTGTTGATCGTCTTCATGGTGGCAGCGCCCCTGATGACGGCCGGTGTTCCCATCGAATTGCCCAAGACCGATGCCAAGCCGCTCACCAGCCAGGTCGAGCCGCTGGTGGTGTCGATCAAGCCTGACGGTTCCATCTACCTGATGAAGACGGCGATGCCGCTCGATGAGTTGAAAACCAAGCTGACCGCATTGTTTGGAACCGACCCCGAAAAAGAAATCCGGGTGCGTGGCGATTTGGCCGCTGCCTATGGACCAATCGCCGAAGTGCTGGGCGCCATCAGCGGTGCCGGCTTCAAGAAGATCGGGCTCGAGACCGAAGTGCGCGCGGCGGAGCCTCAGAACTGACGATGAAGGGCAGCCTCACAGCATCACTGTTGTTTCATGCAGCGATCCTGACCGCCGCATTGGTGGTGTTGCCCAATAGCGCCTTGCAGGAAGCCAAGCCGGTCGAGGCGGTGATGGTCGATATCACCAATATTGGCGAGCTGACCAAGACAATGGCGATGGCGAAGGATGCCGAGAAAGCCATCGAGAAACCCAAGGCCAAGCCCGCCGAAGTCATCAAGAAGGCCGATCCGAAACTGAAGGTCGACAAGACCGAGATCACCGCTGCCAAGCCCTCGAAACCCAAGGCTGAGCCTGAGCCGCCGCCTGAACCCAAGCCCGAGAAGAAAGTGGCCGAAACGCCACCGGAGCCAACGCCGCTCGATTCCGATCCGCTGAAGGACCTGATCAAGGACACGATCTCCGAGAAGCCACCGGAAAAGAAGGTCGAGCCGAAGCCCGTGAAGAAGCCGGAGCTGAAGCCAGAAAAGAAAAAAGAAAAGAAGAAGGAAAAGCTCGACGTCGCCAAGCTTGAAGACATTCTCAATTCCGATGCGCTGGTGAACAAGGAAAACGAGCAGAAGACCACGAATGCTTCGGAGGCTACCGAAGACGGTACGCCCACCAAAGGCGAAACCGATCTTCAGGGTACGGACGATCAGCTTTCGGCGACCATCCTGCAAGCTCTCGTGCAGCGCATCCGCGAGTGCTGGGTGGTGCCGCCCGGCGCACGCGAGGCCAGCATCGTCGTCAAGCTGCGTTTCGCGCTTAATCCCGATGGCAGCATCGCTGGAACACCCCAGGTAATGAACGCCACACAAGATCCGCTCTATGACGTGACGGCGCGCTCCGCCGTCTCCGCCGTCATGAGCTGCCAGAACTATGATTTTCTGCCGCAAGACAAGTATGACCTGTGGAAAGACCTCATCATCAATTTCAACCCGAACATGATGTTCGACAGCTGATCGGAACGAACTACGTCATGATGTCTGCCGGCGCACGCGCACTTCACGCTTCCATTGTTCCGTCACCCCGGCGAAAGCCGGGGCCTAGCTTGCAGCGGGATTCCGGCTTGCGCCGGAATGACGGGCTTTGGGTGAAACTGCTGCTTGTCGCGTCACTCCTGTTTGCAGCCATCCTTCCCGCCGCCGCTCAAACGGAAATCGACATCACCGGCGGCCGCGTCGATCCGCTGCCGATTGCCATCGCACCGTTCCTGGTGGGCGGTGGTGCGGAGGAGACCGGCGGCACGCTCAGTGGTGTGATTACCAATAATCTCGGGCGTTCCGGCTATTTCGCGCCGCTCGATCCCACCACCTTCATCGAGCAGGTCAGTAATTTCGAGCAGGCGCCGAACTTCGCCAGCTGGCAGCAGATCAAGGCCAAGGCGCTGGTGACCGGCCAGGCGTTCATCGAAGGCGGCAAAATCAAAGTCGAGTTCCGGCTGTGGGATGTGAATGGCGGGCAGCAGTTGATCGCCCAACAATTCACCACGACACCTAAAAACGCCCGGCGCATCGGTCACATTATTTCCGATCTGATCTACACGAAGCTGACGGGTTATGAGGGTTACTTCGACACACGCATCGTCTTCGTGTCGGAGGACGGGCCGAAGGACAAGCGCATCAAGCGGTTGGCGATCATGGATCAGGACGGCTTCAATGTCCGTGCATTGAGCGATGGCAAGGACCTGGTGCTGACGCCGCGTTTCTCGCCCACCACCAACGAGATCACCTACATGTCGTTCGGCAACGCCACGCCGCGCGTTTATCTGATGAACATCGACACCAAGCAGCGCGAGATCGTCGGCGAGTTTCCAAACATGAGCTTCAGCCCGCGCTTCTCGCCCGATGGCCAACGTGTGATTATGAGCCTGCAGGACGGCGGCAATTCCAACATCCATGAGCTGGATTTGCGCTCACGGGCGCTGCGCCAGTTGACCAACGAGGCGGCGATCAACACGGCACCGTCCTACTCGCCGGATGGCGGGCAGATCGCTTTCGAGTCGGATCGCGGCGGCGCCCAGCAGATTTATGTGATGGGCTCGGATGGCGGCGGCCAAAACCGTATCAGCTTCGGCAATGGCCGATATTCGACGCCGGTCTGGTCGCCGGACGGCAAGTGGATTGCCTTCACCAAGCAAGGTGGCGGCAAGTTTGCCATCGGTGTGATGAAGCCCGATGGTTCGGGCGAGCGCATCCTCACCGAGGGTTATCACAACGAGGGTCCGACATGGGCGCCGAACAGCCGGGTGCTGATGTTCTTCCGCGACAGCAAGGGCGAGAGCGGCGGGCCGCAGCTGTGGTCGGTCGACATCACCGGTTACAATGAACAGCAAGTGCCAACACCGGGTTTCAGTTCCGATCCGGCGTGGTCGCCAAAACTCAATTAGATTTTTTTCGACTGGGGCCGGGGGGCTCCACACCAAAGGTTAGGCCCAGGGGCGGGGATGCCTCAAGCCGCACCACACATTAACAAAGCGGGAAGTAGACGATGACCAAGACAGTGAGTTTCAAGTTTGCCGCAGCCCTATGCTGCGTTCTGGCGCTGGCGGCGTGCTCCAAAAAGCCGGCCTCTGATCTGCTCGGCGATCAGACCGGCACGACGGCTGGCCAGGCAGCACCGGGTTCGGAACAGGATTTCGCCGTCAATGTCGGCGACCGCATCTATTTCGAGGAAGACAAGTCAACACTGACCGCTGAAGCTCAGGAAACTTTGAGGCGCCAGGCCCAGTGGCTGCAGCAATATACCAACGTGTCGATCCAGGTCGAAGGCCATGCCGACGAGCGCGGTACGCGCGAATACAACATTTCGCTGTCGGCCCGCCGCGCCACGGCAACCCGCGAGTTCCTGTTGGCCCAGGGTGTTGACGCCGCGCGCGTCTCGTCAATCGCCTATGGCAAAGAACGTCCGGCCTCGCTGTGTGACTCAGAGCAATGCTGGTCGCAGAATCGCCGCGCGGTGACGGTGATCACCGGTGGTGCCAAGACCAGCTAGTGAACTGATTGGGTCAGGGAAAATTAACCCTGTTGCGTCAGAGTAAACAAAGAGTAAGTCCCGGTTGCCCGGGGCTTCGTTGCGTGATGTTTCGGCAAAGCCCGGGGGGCTTCAAGGGAGTGGGTAGATGATTTCTCGTATGGCGAGCTTCAAGACCGTCGCGGTGCTGGGGTGTTTTCTGGCGTTGGCGGCGTGTTCGAAGAAGAATACGCCCGATCTCGATGCCGGTACCGGGCCGGGCACTGGCGAAGTGCGGCCGGGGTCGGAGGGTGACTTCACCACCAATGTCGGCGACCGCATCTACTTCTCCGAGGACAAGTCGACACTGGCGCCAGAAGCCCAGGAGACTCTGCGTCGCCAGGCCCAGTGGCTGCAGCAATATGGCAACGTGACGGTGCAGGTCGAAGGCCATGCCGATGAACGCGGCACGCGCGAATACAACATCGCACTTTCCGCCCGCCGCGCCACGGCCACCCGCGAATTCCTGATTGCTCAAGGGATCAACGGCAACCGCATCTCGTCCATTGCCTATGGCAAGGAACGCCCGGCCGCCCTTTGCGATGCCGAACAATGCTGGTCGCAGAACCGCCGCGCGGTGACGGTGATCACCGGTGGCGCAAACTAGCCACACGTCGCGCCCGTCTTGCTTCCAAGGCGGGCCATAGCCTCAATTTCACCGTGATTCCGGTTCAGTTCCGGCAGTGAACAGGGTGAGGCACCCAAAGCGGTGCCGGTTGGTGTTGATCATGCTGAAACTGGTGAAATCGTCCGTCGCAATCGCTGCCCTTCTGGGGGTCGGCATGATGACGCCGGCCATGGCGCAGGATGCCTCCGAAATGGCGGTGCGCATGCAGCAGCTGGAAGAGCAGGTTCGCCAGTTGAGCGGGCAGGTCGAAGAGCTGTCCTTCGAGGTGAAGAAGCTGCGTGGGCAAGGTGGCCAGATGCAATCGGGTGCTGCCGAACAACTTCAGGCGCCAGCCCCCGCCACGCAGCAGAAACGTCTTGCCGCCGCTTCAGCCGCCGCACCCTTGCCGGAGAGCGATGACGGTTCCGGCATCGAGACCATCGAGCAGCAACCGCTCGACAACAATCTGGCTTTGCAGCCGCAAGCTCCTGCCGAGCAGGTTCCGGCCCTCAACAAGGCACCAGCCCCGCAGATTCTGGGTGCGATGAACAATTCTTCCGCCCAGCCGGACGACGGCGGTTTCCAGGGCAAAGTTCTGGTTCCGCCCTCGCAGCAGGAACCGGGTGATGACAGCTTCGTGCAACAGAACAACTTGCAACAGAACAATCTTGCCACTGAACCCTCGGACGGCAGCGCTGATGCCATCGAGACCGTGGCGCTGGCACCCGAATCGCCCGAGGCCTTGTACGAGCGCTCGAACGAAAGCCTGCTGCGCCGCCAGTTTGGCGATGCCGAGTCGGGCTTCTCGACCTTCATGTCGAAGTATCCCGATCACAGCCTCGCGGGCAGCGCGCAGTATTGGCTGGGCGAGACCTTCTATGCCCAGGGCGATTTCAAGCGTGCCGCGCAGACCTTCCTGCAAGGCTACAAGAAATATCCCAAGAGCCGCCGGGCGCCGGACAGCCTGCTGAAACTTGGCATCTCGCTCAATCGTCTGGGCCAGGCCGAACAGGCTTGTGCTGCCTATCAGGCGGTGAGTGCGGAGTATCCCAAGGCGGTCGATGCCCGCAAAAGGGCCCAGGCAGAAGCCAAGCGTGCCGGCTGCGCCGCCTGAGTTCACAGTTACTCTTCAATCTATAGAAACCTGCCGCCATGTAGCGCTGGCGGTATCGGGTGGTTCCGATTCAGTGGCACTGATGCGTCTTGCCGCCGCCTGGGCCGAACTCAAAACCGAACCGCCGCAGCTCACGGTCCTCACCGTCGATCATGGCCTGCGGGCTGGTTCGGATGCCGAGGCGGCACTGGTGGCGCAGTGGGCCAGCGCTTGCGGGCTCGATCATCACGTGCTGGTTTGGACCGGCCCCAAGCCGACAACCGGCATCCAGTCCAAGGCGCGGCAAGCGCGCTACGACCTGATGACGGCCTGGTGCAAGGCCAACGGCGCCGATGTCCTGCTCACCGCCCACAGCCGCGACGATCAGGCCGAGACGGTGCTGATGCGGTTGCAGCGAACGCAGAGTCCGGCCAGCTTGGCGGGCATTCCAGCCCTTGGGCAGTGGGATGGTATTCCGCTCGTCCGCCCGGTACTGGGCTGCAGCCGGGCCGATCTCAGAACCTACCTCAAGGGGCTCGATCAATCGTGGATCGACGATCCCAGCAATCTCGATCCACGCTTCGAGCGGGTGCGGGTGCGTCAGCAGTTGGTGGAGCTCGCCCCCCATGGGGTGACAGCCGAGCGGCTTGCCCGGCTTGGTCAGGCCTGTTCCACAGCCGACGCCTTGCTGCAGCACTGCAGTGACCAATGGCTGCTGTTATGGCTGCGCGAGGCCGATGCCGGTGTCTGCTATGCGCCACTGGCGGCATTGACAGGTCTGCCGCTCGCCTTGCAGCAGCGCATCCTGGCGCGCATTGTCATGCATTATGGCGGTGGCCAGATGAAACCCGAACCAGCCGAACTGACGCGGCTCTGCGGCGGGCTGGCAAGCGGTGGACCCAAGCGCTGCACGCTGGCCGGCGCTGTTGTCGGCAAGCGCAAGCATGAATTCTGGGTGACGCGAGAAGTCTCGCGGATCGATCCCTCGCCTCTGACGATCCACGGCGGAGTTCCCGCCGTATGGGATCAGCGCTTTCAAATTGAGGCGCCAGAGGGCGCCACCGTCGGGCCAGCGGGAGAGGTTACCGTTCCAATGGATTCATCAGTTCCAGTCCATGCCCGCCGGGCCTATCCGCTGGTCAAACTGCCGGAAACGGCAGGCGGGACGGCAAAAGTCAGCTTCCTCAGGCTGTTATGACCTTAACACTGTGTTTACACCAATGGCGTCCTTGGAAATATCTTGGCGCCGTCCTATGTTACAGTTCATTCTAGGGACAATGCTGCCCCAGTCGGTTGTGATGCTGAAGGGCAAGATTCGAGGGACCACGTGAATCAATTCCGTAATTTCGCCGTCTGGATTGTCATCGCGCTGCTGCTGTTCGCGCTGTTCAGTCTGTTCCAGGGGCAGGTGGGGCGCAGCGCTTCCACCGAAATCAGCTATTCGGACTTCATGGACAAGGCCAATGCCGGGTCGATCCAGGCGATCACCATCGCCGGCGACACGGTCACCGGCAAGTTGGCGGATGGCTCAATCGTTCAAACCACAGGTCCGCTGGTGTATTTCGAAGACCAGATCAAGGAACTGCGCAACAAGAACATCGAGATTACATTCCGTGCCGCCCAGGGCGACTCGCTGCTGACCAACGCGCTGGTCTATTGGCTGCCGATGCTGCTGCTGGTTGGTATCTGGCTGTTCTTCATCCGGCAGATGCAATCGGGTTCCGGCAAGGCCATGGGCTTTGG
>JANLTS010000639.1:0-5109 GCA_031363045.1 Hyphomicrobiales bacterium | reverse complement strand
CGAAGAACAATCGGACGCCATGCTGCGGCACGTCGAACGGGCCTTGGCCCGGGCCAGACTGTCAGCCGGGCGCGGCCATGCCGCAACGCCATTGCGCCCGGTGGTTGACCGCGTTGTAGCGGCGATCTCACGGCTTCCCGGCGCGGACGATCTCAGCTTCGATGTCGAGGTGGAGAACGACATGACCATGCCGATCGAGCAGGGCGACCTCACTGAGCTACTCGGCAATCTGGTCGACAACGCCCGCAAGTGGGCGAAGACTGAGGTCAAGCTACGCTATGCCCCGCCTCTCCTGGTGATCGAGGATGATGGCCCGGGCGTTCCCGACGAAGACCTCGCGCGGATTTCGGAACGCGGGCGAAGGCTCGACGAAACCAAGCAGGGCTCAGGCCTCGGCCTGTCGATCGTCGAGGACATCGCCGATCTCTATGGCCTCAGTATCACCTATGGCCGCTCCGAACTTGGCGGGTTGAAGGTTGAGATCCGCGACAGCGGGACCAGTTGAGTTTCCGCTTTGGGTCAACAGCGGCCATGCAGTGAATAGCATTTCGTCACTCCACACCAACTCCATAAGTAACATCACCAGCTACCGGGACGGCGGCGGGTGGTGGTCAGTCCGGCAGCCCCGCAAGACGGTAGCCGTCAATCCAGGCTTGCGCATCTTTCTGATTCTTGAATGGTTGACTCTCCACCCACTTGCTGATCCGCCAATGAGGGCTGGTCGAAAGAAAGAGTCTTGCTTCCTCCCGGGCCTCCGAAGCGCGGCCCAAGACCGCAAGGGCCGCGGCAAGAATCCGCCGCGAGACAGTTCTACAGGCTTCCTCCCTGCGCAAGTTTCGGACCACGTCGTCATACTGGCCGTTGGCGAATTGGGCGAAGCCCAGGTTCCAATAATAACACTGGGGCGGGTGCGGATTGAGGCGCAATGCCCGCTCGGCACATTGCACACCCTGCTCGGGCTTTCCAACGAGGGTTTTGAAATCAGCAAGCAGTGCCAGAGCGTCGGCATTATTGGGATTCAAACGAATGGCTGTTTGGTAACAAAGCTCGGCTTCTTCCCAGCGGCGCTCATACAACAGAATGTTTCCCAAGCCCGAATGAGCGCTTGAATCGTTTGGGTCGAGGTCCACCGCGCGCAGGGCAAGGGCGATGGCCCTTGGGCGGTTCGGCTCCTGTGGTTCTCCCCAATGGAGCCAGTTTTGTATTTGGGTACACGCCAGGCGCCAGTGAGCCTCGCAATAACCGGGGTCAAGCGAGATGGCGCGTTCGAGGAGAGATTGCGCCATTTGAGTTACTGCCTTGTCTTGCGCCCATATGGTTCGCGCCCGCACACACAGATCGTAGGCCTCGAGGTTGGAGGGCCGGTAGCGCTCAACAACCGGGAAAGCAGCAAGCTTGCCGGTGATCGTCTCGACCACATGGCGGGCGATTTCGTCCTGCACGACAAAGATATCGGCAAGATCGCGGTCAAAGCGTTCAGCCCAAACATGACTGCCGCCACCTGCCGCGTCAACCAGCTGTACATTGATGCGCAGGCGTTGGCCTAACCGCCGCGCGCTGCCTTCGAGAATATATTTTACACCAAGGACTTGAGCGATCTGGCGCACATCGGTCGGCTTGCCCTTATAGGCAAACGTTGAATCGCGGGCGATGACAAAGAAATTCGGCACATTCGAGAGGTCGGTTATGATGTCTTCAGTAAGTCCGTCGGTGAAAAACTCCTGCTGTGGATCGCTGCTCATACTTGCAAACGGCAAGACAGCGATCGACAGCTCTTTCCCGGGAACAGGAGGCTGAGGGTAGATGGCTGGAGCTTCGTCCTCCTCGACGCGAAACGAACCCGCGAACCGGTAACCGACCCGCGGGAAGGTCGCAATCCAGTCTTCACTGTCAGGTGAAACGCCAAGCAGTCTGCGAAGCGCAGCGATCTGAACCGTAAGACTGCTTTCCGCGACGCTGGTGTCCGGCCACGCCGCGTCCATCAAGGCAGACTTGGACACAACTTGTCCACGAGCTTCCACCAATGCCCGCAGCAGCGCCAGTGCTTTGCTCCCAATGGCGACAGGCAGGCCCCGCTCGGCCAATGCCCCGCGACCGGCATCGAGCACGAACGGACCGAACATGAAGCGTTCACGCGCCATGACCCATCATACCACCTTAGGAAAAACTTTGGGATCATTTTGGAGCATTTTCAGGACTAGCGCCGTCGGATCGCCCAAGCTGACTACTATCGGACCGGTGCAAACCGGGTCCGCCATCTAACAACGCACCACTCCAGGAGTTATTGCCATGGCAAAGCTGACATAAGCGACGATCGCGCTCATCGGCATCACGACAATTCCGAGTATCGCCGTGGCGGGTTCACCAATGACCTGTCCTACCTACGTCGGTGCCCGGTCAGCGAACCCTGAGCAGGAGACATACGGCTATCTCGTAAGAACCGAGAGCGCCCACCCGCTCGCGTTTATTGGTCCCGCCCTCTATATCGGTCCGGTCACTGGCAACGCCGAGAAGGACACGATTGCGTACCGGCCGCTGCTCGGAATGGAGAGAAGCGGCCGTTGGTCATTCTTGCTGGAGCGTGAGTAGAAACTGGAGAGGTCTCTTTTCACGTTCGCGCGCGCACCGGAGAGCATGCCAGGACAATGCCGCTAGACTTTTCGCCATTGTCGGACATTGCTCGGGGTCAAAAGCAGTATTCCAGACTTGTTCCCTCCCCCCAAATCCGCGTCCGGCTTGCAATTCCTGCCCGATTTTGCTTATACCTCACCTCATTAAGCCGCCTGGCCTGTAAAGGGCATGCCATGGCGGCTTTCTATCGCTTTGAAAGGATTAAGCAAAATGCCCAAGATGAAGACCAAGTCGTCGGCCAAGAAGCGCTTCAAGGTCACCGCGTCCGGCCTGATCAAGGCCGGTGCTGCTGGCAAACGCCATGGCATGATCAAGCGCACCAACAAGCAGATCCGCAATCAGCGCGGCACGATGGTTCTGGCACCGGGCGATACCCGGCTGGTCAAGATCCACATGCCGTATATTGCCAAGTAACCGGGAGGTCTGACCCATGCCACGTTCAAAAGGCGGTACAGTCGCCCGCAAGTCCCACAAGAAGGTCATCAAGGCGGCGAAAGGCTATTTCAGCCGCCGCAAGAATGTCTTCCGCGTCGCAGTCCAGGCCGTCGAGAAGGCCGCGCAATATGCCTACCGCGACCGCCGCACCAAGTAGCGCAATTTCCGTTCGCTTTGGATCCAGCGCATCAACGCCGCGTCGCGTGAACTCGGCCTCACCTATGGCCGATTTATCTATGGCCTGGACAAGGCCGGGATCGAAGTGGACCGCAAGGTCCTGGCCGATCTCGCCGTGACCGATCAGGCCGCCTTCGCCGCTCTCGTCGAGAAGGCAAAGGCCGCGCAGGCTTAAACGCCGCCGATCATCACGTCGAATTCCGATGACCTTGACCGGGCCTTTGGGTGTTGAACGCACCAGGCCCGGTCATTTCATTTCTGAGGACAGCACATGAGTCTCGTTACCCTTGAGCACGACATTCTCGCGCAGATCGCCGCGGCCAGCGACGAAGCCGCACTCGAAGCCCTGCGCGTCGCCGCACTTGGCAAGAAGGGCTCGATCTCCGAGCGCATGAAGGGACTGGGCGCATTGTCGCCCGACGAACGCCGCGAAGCCGGTGCCGCCCTCAATGTGCTGAAAGACAGGATCACCGAGGCCCTCAGTACACGGAAGATCGTGCTGCAGGATGCAGCACTCGAAACCCGCCTCGTGTCGGAGCGCATCGATGTGACATTGCCGATCCGGCCGCAAGTGTCGGGCACCGTGCATCCGGTCAGCCAAGTCTGGGAAGAAGTCGTGCAAATTTTCGGCGATCTTGGTTTCGCCGTCGCCGAGGGTCCGCATATCGAGGATGACTTCCACAATTTCGACGCGCTCAACATTCCGCCCGAGCACCCGGCCCGGCAGGAGCATGATACGTTTTTCTTCAACGAGAAGGCGGATGGTTCGCGCATGCTGCTGCGCACGCACACGTCACCGGTGCAGATCCGCACCATGCTGGCGTCAAAGCCGCCGGTGCGCATCATCGCTCCCGGCCGCACCTTCCGCTGCGATTCCGACATGACGCATACGCCGATGTTCAATCAGGTCGAGGGGCTGCTGATCGATGAGACGACGACGCTGGCCAACTTGAAATGGATCCTCACCGAATTCTGCAAGGCCTTCTTCGAGGTCGACGACGTCAAAATGCGCTTCCGCGCCTCGCATTTCCCGTTCACCGAGCCGTCGATGGAAGTCGATATTCAATACAGCCGCGAAGGCGGTCAGTTGAAGATCGGCACCGGCGACAAGTGGCTGGAGATTCTGGGCTCCGGCATGGTGCACCCGAACGTCATCCGGGCCGGCGGCATGGACCCGGATCAGGTTCAAGGCTGGGCCTTCGGCGTCGGCCTCGACCGCATCGCCATGCTGAAATACGGCATCCCGGATTTGCGCGCCTTCTTCGAAGCCGATTTGCGCTGGCTCAGGCATTATGGATTCAAGGCGCTGCAGGTGCCGACATTGACGGGGGGGTTGTCGTGACATCCCCTCACCTGCCCGCTGCGCGGGCGTCCTGTCCCGCAAGCGGGAGAGGCTATACTTTCTTAACCTCTCCCGCTTGCGGGAGAGGACGACCCGGCGTAGCCGGGCCAGGTGAGGGGGAGTCAATTGATGCGTGACTCCGCCAAAACTTCACTCGCCCGCCAACTCCGCAAAACCGAAACGCTCGCTGAAAAACGCCTGTGGCAAGAACTCCGCAATCGCAGTCTCGATGGCCACAAGTTTGTGCGGCAGGCACCCGCCGGTCCCTACATCGCCGATTTCTTGTGCCGTGAACTACGCCTTATCGTCGAGGTCGATGGCGCGACGCATGCGTCGGATGATGAGATCGCCGCTGATCGCGCTCGCTCCGCGCATCTGGTGAAGCTGGGCTTCAACGTCATCCGTATACAGAATATCGAAGTCTTGCAGGCGATGGATCAAGCCGTCACGATCATCAAGGAAGCACTCTCTCACGCCCCCTCACCTGCCTTGCGTTCCGCAAGGCGTCCTCTCCCGCAAGCGGG
>JANLTS010000632.1:0-1837 GCA_031363045.1 Hyphomicrobiales bacterium | reverse complement strand
CAAGATGGCTGGGCAGTTGACATCATCGACCAGACAAAAGTTCCGCATGTGTTTGAAACCGTCACGCTGCGTAATGCAAACGATGCGGCGGTGGCGATCAAGGACATGCTGGTGCGCGGTGCGCCGTTGATCGGCGTCACCGCCGCCTATGGCATGGCCCTCGCCATGCGCTCCGATGCGAGCGATGCCGCATTGGCTGCCGCCTATGACCTGTTGGTGAAAACAAGGCCGACGGCAATCAATCTCAAATGGGCGCTGGACGAGATGGTGAAGACGCTGGCACCCGTTGCCGTATCGGCGCGCGCCGCCGCGGCCTATGCGCGGGCCGCCGACATCGCCGATGAGGATGTGGCGATCAACCAGTCGATCGGCCGCAACGGTTTCGAGATCATAAAATCCATCGCCGCAAAGAAGCAACCGGGCGAGACCATCAACATTCTCACCCATTGCAATGCCGGCTGGCTGGCGACCGTCGACTGGGGCACCGCGACTGCGCCCATTTACACGGCTCACGATGCAGGCCTCCCGATCCATGTGTGGGTCGATGAAACCCGGCCACGCAATCAGGGTGCCTCGCTCACCGCCTGGGAACTGCTGCACCATGGCGTGCCGCATACGGTGATCCCCGACAACACCGGCGGCCACCTGATGCAGCATGGCCAGGTCGACATGGCAATCGTCGGCACCGACCGCACCACGGCGCAGGGAGACGTGTGTAACAAGATCGGCACCTATCTCAAGGCACTCGCCGCGCATGACAATGGCGTGCCGTTCTATGTGGCGCTGCCGTCACCCACCATCGACTTCAATGTGGTGGATGGCGTGAAGGAGATCCCCATCGAAGAGCGCAGCGGGCTTGAAGTTTCGCACATGTCAGGCCGCGCTGCGGATGGCCGCATCGAGACAGTAGAGATCGTGCCGCGCGGCTCGAAGGTCGCGAATTACGCCTTCGATGTGACGCCAGCCAAATACGTGACCGGCCTTATCACCGAACGCGGTGTCATCGCCGCCAATCGTGAAGCCATTGCCAAGGCATTTCCGGAGCGGGTCACCCCCTCTCCCGTCACGCCTTCGGCGCACCGACCTCTCCCGCGAGGGGAGAGGTAAAACAGGTTTACACTGCAATACTTTTACCTCCCCCATTTCGGGGGAGGTCGACGCTCGCTTGCGAGCGGCGGAAGGGGGAAAGTCAGTAGCTCTTCATCTCCGCCCGCACCCGCCGTGCGGCATCAGCTACGGCTGAGATCGATCCATAGCTCGCAGGTTTCACCATCATGTCGCGGGCCAGTGTCAGGGCTCTGGCTTCGCAGGTGGCGCGGCGGTCCGCGTCCTTGATCCATTCGAGGTCAATGTTGTGGGCCAACCCCAGGATGCGGCGGATCATCTTGGCGGCGGCGAAGCCCACCGTGTCGGTCCATAGCCGGTCCATATAGGCCTGGCGCTCAGCCTCAAGTGCGGCTTCACCAGCTTCGCCTCCGAACAATGAGATCGGATAGGCATCGCCAGTTGGATTTTCGCGCCAGAGCACCAGGAATTTTTCGCGGAACAATGTCCAGATCTGCTGCATCATCGTCAGCACGGTTTCGCGATAAGCGTCGCGCTCGCCGGACCGTTCTTCATACCCGTCATGCGAAAAATAATTGATGACGAAATTGGCGATTACCGCGCCAACGTCAAACCCGATCGGCCCGATGAATGCGAATTCCGGATCGATAACGCGTGTCTCGTCCGGCGTCAGCATGACTGAGCCGGTGTGCAGATCGCCATGCAGCATGGCTTCGGCGGAGCTCAAGAATTTCAGCTTGAGGCGCGACACCGCGACTTTCAGATCGCCATC
>JANLTS010000513.1:0-2489 GCA_031363045.1 Hyphomicrobiales bacterium | reverse complement strand
TTTTTCCACAACAGGGGCGCCCATGTTTGATTTCGACCATGTCGGCATCACCACCACGACCAGGCAGCCAGACGAAAACTGGGTTGAGCAGAGCCGGGTGTGGGTCACCAATCCAAGGAAGCATCCCGAGCACATCGAGTTCCTGCGCTACGAGCCTGACAGCACGGTGCCGGAGATCATCAAGCGCAATCCGCACGTGGCGTTTCGCGTGGCGGGCTTCGATGCGCATTTGAAACAACCGGGCGTCGAGATTGTCATCGCGCCATTCATCGTCGGCGATTTTCTGGAAGTGGTCTTCGTCAAGAAACACAACATCATCTTCGAGTACATGCACTACCTGAAAGATGGCTGGTTTGGGGAACCCAACAGTTGAGCAGCTATCGCGCCATCTATACCTATGCCTGGGACCTCGCCGAAGTGGGCGTGAAGGAAGCGCTCACCGAGTTCAAGGCGCTGGGGCTCGATACCGTCACAATGGCGGGCAGTTATCACGCGGGAAAATTCCTCAGGCCGCAGGGCCAAGCGGGCAAGGTATATTTTCCGGAGGACGGCACCGCTTACTTCAAGACCAACGCGTCGCGCTATGGCACCATCAAGCCAGTCAAGAATCATCTGCTCAAGGGCCGCGACGTGCTGCGCGAGTTGACCGACAATGGCACGATGCAGGTCAATGCCTGGATGGTGCTGCTGCACAACACGCTGCTCGGCACCAGGCACCCGGAGGCCACCACCACCAACGCCTTTGGTGACCGCTACCTTTATAGTCTCTGCCCTTCGCATCCTGAGGCGCGCGCCTATGCCATCGGGCTTGTGCATGATGTGACGGAGTCCTATCCGGTGATGGGCGTGTCACTGGAATCAGCGGGCTTTGCGCCCTACTCCCATGGGTTTCACCACGAGTTCGCGCTGAACCAGCCGAACCGCTGGCTCGATGCACAATTGGGCTTGTGCTTCTGCAACCATTGCATCGCCGGCGCCAAGACGGCGCGCGTCAATGCGCAAGCGTTGAAGCGCCAAGTGGCCAAGGACATTTCCGAATATCTCGCCAGCGACGTGGATTTTCCCGCCGACATGGCGGAGGCCTTCTGGACGGCGGACACGCGGTTCGATGGTGAACTCAAGGCCTTCCTCGACTGGCGCTGCACGGTGGTGACATCACTCGTTGCGGAAATCCGCGCGAAAGTGCGAAAGGATGCCAGCGTCGCGGTAATCCCGTCGGTGGCGCGGCCCACGAGCGGCGCGTGGTACGAGGGCAGCGATCTTGCGGCGCTGGCGGACGCCTGCGGCATCATCGAGGCATGTTTCTATGAGCCAAGCTCGGCGCGCGTGAAGGCCGATCTCTTCGATCTCAAGCGGCGGCTCCGCGGCAACGGCGAGTTGCGAGGCATCACCAGGCCCGCCTGGCCCGATCTCAACAGCAAAGCTGAATTCCTCGCCGCCATTCAGGCGCTGAGCGACGGCGGCGTCTCGGGTCTCGCGTTTTACAATTGGGGGCATTTGCGGCAATCCAATATCGCGTGGATTGCCGATGCCATGAAGATTTTTGGAGGCCGCTGATGCAGTTCAAAGGCAAAACTGTTGCCATCACCGGGGCCGCGGGCGGCATCGGCCAGAGCCTGTGCCGCCACTTTGCCAGCGAAGGTGCAATCATCGCCGCTATCGATCTCAGCCCGGCGCTCCATGATTTCGCCGCTACACTTGCCAAGGACGGTGTGGCCATCCGCCATGCCATCGCCGATGTCGGCGATCCGGCGGGTGTTGCAAAGGCCTTCGGGTTATTGGGTGCCATCGATATCCTCGTCAATAATGCCGGATTTTCCGAACACCCGACATTTGCCAAGACCGACCCCAAAGCCTGGAGCCACGACATCAATGGCAATCTCAACGGCGCCTATAATTGCGCCCATGCGGTAATAGACGGCATGAAGGCAAAGGGCGGCGGTGCCATCATCGCCATCGGCTCGGTGAATGGTCTGAGCGGTTTTGGCGATCCGGCTTACAGTGCCGCGAAAGCCGGGATGATTTCGCTCACCCGCTCGCTCGCCATGGAATATGGCCGCTATAACATCCGCTCCAACATCGTGTTGCCGGGAACCGTGCGCACCCCGCTGTGGGAGCGTAAGGCGGGAGCGGACGCGTCAACACTCGAGCGCTTGCGAAAATGGTATCCGCTGGGCCGCATTGTCGAGCCCATCGATGTGGCGCGCGCCGTCGCCTTTCTCGCATCCGATTCCGCCGCAGCGATCACCGGGGCATCGCTGGTTGTCGATTGCGGGCTGACCGCCGGAAACATGGTGATGACGCGTGAATTGACGCTCCAGGATTTTTGAGGGGACGACATGGACAGGCTGCGCATCGGTGTCATAGGTCTCGGCTGGTTCGGCGAGATTCATTGCGAGACGATTGCCGGCATCGCCAACATGGAATTGGCGGCACTGTGCACCCGCAAGCCGGAGCGGCTGGCCGAACAGGCGGCGAAGTTCGGCGTC
>JANLTS010000504.1:0-1801 GCA_031363045.1 Hyphomicrobiales bacterium | reverse complement strand
AATAATCTGCAAAACGCGCTTCGCCAACGAAATTGCCGCCGGGCTCATGCAGGCACCGCTGGAATTCCAGCCTCTGTTTCCCGAGAGCAGCCCGGAGAGCGGGAGTGTGCCGGTGATCGACGATTGGTTCTTCGGTTTTCTCAAAGGCGTGGCATTCGACAATAACGCCTGGCGTTGCCCGGCTGTTTCACGATGAAGTCGGGGCAATAGAGCAGGGTTTCAATCGGCGTTTTCACGCCCTTGCAGAATTGGCGCAAGCGGCCGTCGATGGCACTCGCGGTGCGCGCCATTTGCGCCGGCACGCTCTTGGTCTTGTCGCCATAGGTCTTGGCCAGGCCGTGCTCGCCCTCGGCCAGGAAGCCTGACTTCTGCTCGACCGTAGTTCGGCCGGCGGGACTGGTGGCGCACGACCAGGGCTTGGATGCCGGTGTCGATTTTTCTGTAGACCACCGTGTAGGGGAATACCGCGAGATGGAACCTCCTCCGGTTCGCGCGAATTTCCGCACCAGCGTCGGGTGTGCGATCGAGCAGCCTGGCCACCCGTTCAAATTCCGCGAGCAACCGGCGCGCGACCGCTTCGCCGGCTTGCTTTACGTAGAAATCCGAGGCCTCGGCAAGATCGCGTTCGGCGCTCGGGTGAACCGTGTAGGTCATCCCAGGCGGGCGCGCAGGCGCTCCATCATCTGATCCCCCGGAACCGCCTTGACCGCGCCGGAATCGAGTTCGGCTTGACGCCGGTCGGCTTCCTTGGCCCAGGCTTCCTCGACTTCCGCGTCCTCGTCTAAGCTGATGATCAGGCGTTCCAGCAAGCGCGACCGTTCGCTTGGGGCGAGCTTGAGGACTTCGGCTTCGAGAGTTTCAATGGTGGTGGTCATGGGAATTTCCTGTCACGAATGAGCCGCTGTGGAGACGAAGCTTGCCACAGATCGCGGGAACCCTTCTGCTCCAGGCGCTCGCCGACCGCATTCTGCTCAACCTGCAGTCAGCGCGAGCAAAGCCAATCGCATTTGGCAAGCATGCCCCCAGTTTCCAACTCAATCTAAAGGACCTCCATGGCCGACGCCGACACAATTATCGCCAAGGCACAAGCCTACGCCGGTGGCCTACAACAACGCGCGGAAGCGTTCGTTGCGACGCTGCCGAACGTCGCGCAGCCGACCGACCCGCTGGTGATCGCCAGCGGGCCGGGGCTGTCGATCCAGGCAGCGCCGTTCGTTGACTCTATCTCTGCCATCCACGGCCAACAGAATGGCCAGACGCTCAACGCGCCGGCCATCGTCACGCCGAGCGCTATGGAACCCACGGCGCCGACGAATGCTGACCTGTGCCTGACCTCGATCGCCTCCATCGACCTCACCAATGTGAAGGTGCCCGACTTCACCGCCGGCCCGGCGGCTTATCCACGGCCGCGCGAGTTTTGCGTGAGCGGCGCCGATCGCGCGGCCGTGGATAAGCGCTTGCTATCGTCGGACCGCTATGCATCGCTGCTGGGCTCATCCTCGTCAGCGTGGTTGCTGCGCTGTCCGTTCACGTGCGCCCAGAACGCGGTCTTGCGTGCGTGTCGCGACCGGATCGCGGCCTCGAAGGCCCCGTGTGACTCCAGCGGCAGCAAACCAATGCCCGTGGCTGCGATCTCCCGTAGCCGCGCCCAGTAGCGCGCAGCGTGCCCATAGGCACGCGCATAGGCCCGGGTGAGGATGGCCGAGAGCAGCGCCCTGTAGATGGCGGTTTCGCCGCGCAAGCGCTGATGGGTCTTCAAGGCCTGCGCCAGCGGCACCAGCGCACCATAGTTGTCGCCGCG
>JANLTS010000494.1:0-8504 GCA_031363045.1 Hyphomicrobiales bacterium | reverse complement strand
CCGAGATCGAGCGGCTGATCCAGCTGCTGAGCAAGCTGCCGGGTCTCGGTCCACGTTCGGCAAGGCGGGCTGCCTTGCACCTGCTGAAAAACCGCGAGCGCCTGCTGGAGCCCTTGTCCGCCGCCATGGCTGAGGCACGTGACAAGGTGAGCGTGTGCGGCCAATGCGGCAATGTCGACACCATCGACCCGTGCACGCTGTGCACCGATCCACGGCGTGACCGCAGCATGATTTGCGTGGTCGAGGAGGTGGGCGACCTCTGGGCTCTGGAACGCGCCGGGGCCTGGAACGGACTCTATCATGTGCTGGGCGGAACGCTCTCGGCCATCGAAGGCATCAGGCCGGAGGACCTGGCCATCGGCCAACTGGTCGAACGGGCGCGTGAAGGCAAGTCGAAGGAAGTGGTGTTGGCGCTCAATGCCACTGTCGAAGGCCAGACCACGGCGCATTACATCACCGAGCAGCTGAAGGCCCTTGGCATTCCGGCCTCGCGGCTTGCCCATGGCGTGCCGGTGGGCGGCGAACTCGATTATCTCGACGAGGGCACCCTCACCCAGGCGATCAGGGCGCGGCGCCCGCTTTAACCCATTGCTAACCATGTTTTGAGCTTGGCGGCAGGCCTTGCCGCACCGGGACCAGCGCTTGCTCCCTGTAACCCGACATCACCCGGCATGTTCCGGATTGAAACAGGGTAACAAGCAAATGTTCAGGTTTCAGAACCTCGCCACCACCGCCCGCCGCTATCTGTCAGCCCAGACTGGTACGGCCGCCGTCACCTTCGCCCTCAGCATCGTGCCGCTGCTGCTGGCTTCGGGAGCGGCCATCGACTACATGCGCTTCAGCGATGCCACGACCAAAATGCAGGCTGCCCTTGACGCCGGCGCCCTCACCATTGCGGCGTCATCCAATCTCTCCACCGCCAATCGCCTCAAGGCTGGCGAGGACAGTTTTGTTGCCAACTTGAAGTCCGTCGGCATCGATCCAAAGGGTGCTGATATATCCTTCACGATGAAGGGCACAGGCGTTGCAGCCAGCGCCACCTATGATCTGCCAACCGGTCTGATGCAGATTGCCGGATTGACCAATATGCGGATCGCGGTTGAAACCACCATCAGCATTCCTGAAGGCAAAAAGGCCGAGATCGCTCTCGTCCTCGACTATTCCGGTTCGATGACCGAGGTGGCAGGCGGCCAGGTGAAATACGTGGCGATGAGAAATGCCGCCAAGAAACTCGTCAGCGATCTCGAAGCCGCCAATCCCAAACGCCTGAAAATCGGCCTCGTGCCGTTTTCGCATCATGTCTACGTGACGATGCCGGAGAAATTCATTGCCGGGATGACCGGCACTGGATCATGGACTGGCTGTACACAGGACCGCCGCTATCCCGCCAACCTCACCGATGCGACGCCTGTGCCGGCCGACAACGCCACCAAGTGGGGCCATGCCTTCGCCAAGGCGCATGCATCCGATGGCTGTGGTGCTTATGCGCCCAACGGCCTGAAGGTGGCGCCGCTTACCGATGACTTCGACGCCATCCGCGGGCAGCTTGACGTCATGCGCCCCTATGCCTGGACCCACATCGCGCTCGGCGCCGAATTTGGCTATCATCTGCTCTCGCCCAACGAGCCGTTTGCGCAAGGTGCCGAGTACGACAACAAGAACGTCAAAAAGGTGATGGTGTTGCTGACCGACGGCCGTCAGACCGAGCCGTCCTTCGGCAATGGTGTGCGGAACGTGGCGCAAGGCGAGAGCAATCTCGAGAGCATCTGCCAGAACGCCAAGGACTCCGGCATCCTGGTCATCACCATCGCTTTCGATCTCCGCGACAAGGACACCCGCAAGCGCCTGAGCGATTGCTCTTCCGATGCGGCCAAGAATTTCTTCGTCGCCGAGGATGGTGCCGATGTCGCCGCCGCCTTCGAGGACATCAAGACGCAGATCACCGCGCAGGTTTTCATCAGCCGCTGAGAATTGATTGAAGGTCAGCCGCGCTCCACAAGCTTGGGGCGCGGTGTTTCTTCGGACAGCAGCGGTTCCGTCAGATCGAGGCTCTCGATCCTGAGTCCGCGGCGGTTGATCTTGTCGGCCGATACGCCGAGCTTTTCGAGATCGGCGGCGGCCAGGCCGAAATGCTTTTGTAAGTCGCCGACCCGTTCCTTCAACCGGCCGGTATCTTCAAGGAGGCGGGTGACCTCGATCTTGATGAGGCCCGCCTGTTCACGCATCCGCGCGTCCTTGACGATCGCCTGCAGCGTCTGCACCAGCAGCATCAGCACATTGGGAGAAGCGATGATGACCCGCAGCCGGTGCGCCTTCTGGATCACGTCCTCGAACTTCTCGTGCAGATCGGCATAGACCGACTCGGACGGCACGAACATAATGGCGGTCTCGTGAGTCTCGCCGGCGATGAGGTATTTCTCCGCGATGTCGCGCACGTGCTTCAGCACATCGCCCTTGAGACGGGCTTCCGCCGTTCTGAATTCCTGTTCGCCACTGGCGGCCTTCAACGCATTGAAGGCTTCGAGCGGAAACTTGGAATCGATCACCAGTTTCAAGTCCGATTCGGGAAGGATCACCAGGCAGTCAGGCCGCGTGCCATTGCTCAAGGCGCCTTGAAACACAAAGGAGCTGGCGTGCAGCCCATCGCGGATGATCGCTTCCATGCGGCCCTGGCCATAGGCGCCGCGCGCCTGCTTGTTGGACAGGATGTCCTTGAGCGTGATCATCTCGGACGACAGCGACGAGAGGTTCTTTTGCGCCGCATCGATGACGGCAAGACGTTCGTGCAGCTGGCTGAGCGACTGGCCGGTGCGTTCCGTCTGGCTGGAAAGGCTGACACCCAGCCGCTCGGTCACCTGGTCAAGCCGCTCGTCGATGGCTGCGGCCATCGAAACGTGAGCACCTTGCGAATGTTCGGCGAGACTTCGGAGCGCACCCGACAATTCGGCGATGCGATACTCGAGATCGGCGGTGCGCCGCGCTGAAGCTGACGTCTCATCCTGCCGCAGGCGCTGGCCGCGCCAGGCGAAGACCAGCGTGGCAATCAACAGCAGCAGTGCGAACACGGCGGCCATCACCACCAGATCGGCGAGGCTGACAGGAGTCTGTCCGATGCGCAGGAGGATTTGGTCGAGGTCCATGGCGCATGCATAGACCGATTCGCTTCACGGAAAATAAAGTAGCCCGTCCGCACCGGCAGGGTGCGAACGGGCCCATGACCTTAATGACTCGGGACGGCGACAGGAGCCATCAAGGCCAATTAAATACCGCTCAGCAGATGGGATGAACGCCCGATGCGTCGAAAGTGCTTCCCCGAATGTGCAGCTCGTTGGCCGCGCGATCCCTGCTGATCGAGGCAAAAGATGACCCCCGATCATGGCGGCAAGGCGAGGAGAGTTTGACCATTTCAAGACCAAACATTGACCCAAAGGTCAAATATTGCCGCTGGAGGTGTCTGCCCCCAAGGGCATTTCAACGTGAATTCAAATAGTTAGCGGCGAACGGACTTGTCAGACGGCAGCGTGCTGCGGATCGCGAAGTCGTTGCGCTCGGTGAAAAACAACGCGAAGCCACGGCTCAGGCCATCGGCGAAATCGCGGACTGCGGACAGGATGATCATGGTTGCCTCGGTTACTCAGGAACGTGGTTTCTTGTTGCGACCTATATGGCCCCAGATTGTGAAAACATTGCTGCAATGGTGATGTGGCCCGGCATCGGCACCTATGCGTTTTTCGCAGAGCTGAACCGGTCGGTGGCCCGGACGATGGCATCGGTGATGCCGGGCTCGGTCGCCGTATGCCCGGCATCCGGCACTACCACCAGGTCCGCCTCTGGCCAGGCCCTGTGCAGTTCCCAGGCGGTTTGCATGGGTGTCACCACATCATAGCGGCCCTGGATGATGACGCCTGGAATGCCCCGCAGTTTTGCGGCCTCGGCCAGCAATTGCCCGTCACTGGCAAAGAAGCCGTGGTTCTGGAAATAGTGGCATTCGATGCGCGCGAAGGCGACGGCAAAGCGGTCGCCGCCGAATTCCTCCACCCGCCGTGGGTCGGGCAGCAGAGACAGGGTGGTGCCTTCCCACTGGCTCCAGGCGCGGGCACAGACGATCTTCGCCACTTCGTCGTCACCGGTCAGGCGGCGGTGATAGGCGCCGAGCAGATCATGGCGCTCAGGCTCCGGGATCGGCGCCACATAGGCTTCCCAGGCATCCGGAAACAGGGCGTCCGCTCCCTTCTGGTAGAACCAGTCGATTTCGGATTTCCGCACCGTGAAGATACCGCGAACGATGAGCTCGCTGACGCGTGATGCATGAGCCTCGGCATAGGCCAGCGCCAGTGTCGAGCCCCAGGAGCCACCGACCACCTGCCAGCGGGCGATGCCGAGGTGCTGGCGCAAGGCCTCGATGTCGGCGACCAGATCCCAGGTGGTGTTATGTTCAAGCCCGGCATAGGGCGTTGACTGGCCGCAGCCGCGCTGGTCGAACAGCACGATGCGATAGAGTGCCGGATCATGCATCTGGCGCAGGAACGGCGAGATGCCGCCGCCCGGGCCGCCATGCAGCACTACGGCAGGTTTGCCGTTGGGGTTGCCGCATTCCTCGTAATAAATCTCATGCCCGCCAGAGACTTTTATCCGCCCGCGGGCATAGGGCTGGATTTCAGGATAGAAGCGGCGGCGTTCGGTCATTTTTGGTCCCCGGGTTGCGCCATGGTCAAAGAATTTTGCCATGAGATTAAATATCGTTTATGGAACGAAACACGGTCCGGGCGAAATAGCCCGGACTGGCAAAAACTGGGGGTACTAAACTATGTGGCAAGAATTCAAGCAATTTGCGTTCAAGGGGAACGCTTTTGATCTGGCAATCGGTGTGATCATCGGTGGCGCTTTCGGCAAGATCGTCGACGGGCTGGTCAATCTCATCATCATGCCGATCATCGGCGCCATCACTGGCGGCCTGAACTTCGACAACTACTTTCTCGGGCTCAATTCGGCGGTAACCGCCACCAGCCTGGCCGAGGCCCAGAAGCAGGGCGCGGTTCTGGGTTATGGTGGTTTCATCACCATCCTGATCAACTTCCTGATCATCGCCTTCATCCTGTTCCAGCTCGTCAAGGTGTCGAACCGCATGAAGAAGGCCGAGCCGCCGGCCCCGCCGCCGGCCGCCACCACGACCGAAGTGCTGCTCGCTGAAATCCGCGATGCGCTGAAGAAGAAGTAAGCCTTCGACACAAGGCAGGTGTGAAACCCGGGTGCTGGACACCCGGGTTTCTTTTTGGCTTAAGGGTGCCCATGATGAACACCGAACAATTGCTGTCCGCCCTCACCCCAGAAGCCCGCAACGAACCCGACAGCGGCATCGTCAAGGCCGCCATGTATGGCATGACCGTGCCCGGCGTCATTCCCATGTGGTCGGGCGAGGGCAATGTGCCGACGCCCGAGTTGTTCTCGCGCCCCGTCATCGACAGCCTGCTGGCGGGCGAAACCTTCTATACCTGGCAGCGCGGCATCCCCGAATTGCGCGATGCGCTGGCCCGCTACCACAGCCGCAATTTCGGCCGCGACTTTTCACACGAGAATTTCTTCGTCACCTCGGGCGGCATGGCGGCGATCCAGACCATCGTGCAGCTGATTGCCGGTGACGGCGACGAAATCATCATCCCGACGCCAGCCTGGCCCAACTATGGCGGCGCACTGCGCATCTCAGGCGCTTGTCCCGTCGAAGTGCCGATGGAATTCCGCAACGGCCGCTGGACACTCGATCTCGACCGGTTGTTCGACGCCATCACGCCCCGCACCAAGGCCATCTCGCTGAACTCGCCATCGAACCCGGTCGGCTGGACGGCAACCAAGGATGAGTTGATCGCCATCCGAGATGTCTGCCGCAAGCGGGGCTTATGGATCCTCGGCGATGAAGTCTACTCGCGCTTCTTTTACGGTGAGCGCGGTGAGCGGCGGGCGCCCTCATTCCTCGACATCTGCGATGACGAAGAACAATTGCTGCTGGCCAATACCTTCTCCAAGAACTGGGCGATGACCGGCTGGCGCGTCGGCTGGCTTCAGGCGCCGCGTGCCCTGGGCCCGGCCATCGAGCGCATCATCCAGGTGATCTCCAGTGGCACACCGGCTTTCCTGCAGAAAGGTTGTCTCGCCGCCCTTGATCACGGTGACGCCTTCCTCGACGCCCAGGTGGCCAAGGCCCGCGCCAACCGTGATCTCGTGGTGGCGAGGCTGCGTGAGATGCCGGGCCTCCGCTTCGAGGTGCCGCAGGGCGCTTTCTATCTGTTCTTCGGGATTGATGGCATGACGGATTCGGCGGCCACCACCAGGCGCATCATCGATGAAGCCAAGGTGGGGTTTGCGCCGGGCTCGACCTTTGGCAAGGGTGGCGAAGGCCACCTCCGCATGTGCTATTTGCGCGATCCGGCCAAGATCGAAGAAGCGCTGGGGCGGTTTGGCGAGTGGCTGAAAACCAAGCGCCCAAGCTGAGGTGATGCCTTTCTGTGCGCTGCAACGCACAATTGAACGGCAGTTCCACGCGACCTTGCGTCAGAACGAATCTGACAGAATTATAAAATATCCATATTTTTCAATGTATTGAAAAATACTACAAATAGACCTCACAACTGGCATCGGTGTTGCAAAGTATGTTGCATCGCAATCGTCTGTCTTGGGTCCTCCCATTCTCAAGTTAGAGCACTCGTTGCGTCTTGGGTGTCCGGTTCGTCCGGAAGCCATGTTGGGGTGGACGGTTTCTGGTTGCTACCGTTCACCCCTTTTTTATGTCCAGCAGTCTTTCAGTCCAGATGACCAAGAGTTAACGCGCCCGCCGCTTGCAAGCCGCCGCCGAGTTTCTACATCTCACTTATTGGGTCCGGGCCCCTCTGGCAGGTATCGCCTGCGATGTCGGACTCTTCCAACTTGCAGGCGCCGCGGGCGCTACAATCTGGGAGACTAATCCGACGATGCTGAACGTCAATGCAATTCCCCTCGACCTCTCCAGGCAAGGTGCTCTCGACCGGCTGGAGTTCCTGGCCTGGTTCACTGACTCGGCCATCCGCATACCCGGCACCTCACGCAACTTTGGCGCCGATAGTCTCTTAAGTCTCATTCCCGGCATCGGCAGCCTGATGGGCACCAGCCTGTCGCTCTATATGATTGCCGAAGCCATCCGCCATGGCGCGCCGGCACGCGTCTTGGCCCGCATGGCCGCCAACATCGGCATCGACACGCTGATTGGCGCTATTCCGGTCTTGGGTTTTTTCTTCGATCTCGTGTTCAAGGCCAACCAGCGCAATCTCTCCTTGCTGCGCCAACATCTGAAGGAATCGAACTGATGCGGAGCTTGATCTGGATCGCCACCTGGGTGGCCGTCGCCTTGTGGTCCGGCCTATGCTGGATTGCCCACGGGCTGGTCGGCGCTGGCGGCAGCCTCGTTGCCAACAATGCCGATATCATTCCGGCTGATCCGCTGGTCATCGAATGGGCCTCGTGGCTGGCAAATGCCGGCACCGGGGTTGGCGAATGGCTGATCGTGGCACTGTGGTTCGTCCTCTCTGCTGTCATTCTGGCGGCGGGCTTCGTGGTCACCAAGCTGTTGCCTCGGCTGCAGCCAAATTTTCAAGCCCGCTGACCGGACGATCACGTTGCTCGTTACGGACTAGTGCCAGACGATCCCAGCACCGTCACGCCATCGATGACGAATTGCACAGCCAGTGCCGCGAGAATGATGCCAAGCAGGCGGGTCAATACGGCGCGGCCGGTGATGCCCATGAGTTTCGAGATGCGCTCGGCCATGAGAAAGCATGCAAGGCAAGCCGCCATGACAAGGGCTGCCACCGCATAGAGCGAGACCAGATAGGTGATCTGGCCGTTGGCGCGGCCGGCCAGCAGGATCATCGCGGTGATGGCGCCCGGACCCGCCATCAGCGGAATGGCCAGCGGGAAGGCGGCGATGTTTTTCACATGATCGACACTGATCGCCTGTTCCGCCGTGGCTTGCAGCCGCTGGCTGCGGCGGTCGAACACCATCTCGGCCGCCGATAGCAACAGCAGCAAGCCGCCGGCAATGCGGAAGGCCGACAGCGAGATGCCGAGCAGATCGAGCAGCTTGGCGCCGCCCAGGCCCGCCGCCAGCAGGATGCAAAAGGCGATCGCTGAGCCGCGCACAGCCACCTCGCGCCGCTGCTGCGCACTCATGCCATTGGTGATGCCGAGGAACAGCGCACTCAGGAACACCGGATCGGCGACGACCAGCAAGGTGGCGATGGCGGAGGTGATGTAATCGCTGAGCATGGGCCGACGCTATCACAGTCCCGTTGAGCCGCAACACGGCTAAGGGGAGTTTCGAAGGTAGATCGACGGAACATGACCCTGATTGTCCTCCCACTGCGATAGCGGGGGGAGGAAAGGGGCCCGCCGAGCAAGCGGTGGGATAGGAGAGGGGCAACCGGACTCTCCATTGGCAAAACCCGGCCGCCCCGCTCCAACCCCAAACAGCGCTTGGG
>JANLTS010000496.1:0-2185 GCA_031363045.1 Hyphomicrobiales bacterium | reverse complement strand
GCCTCAAACTCACAGAGATGTTCCTGAAATCCGTTGAGCGGCCTGCTTCTGGCACCGTTCGCTATTGGGATTCGGACATCAAGGGATTTGTCGCACATATCCAGAAGACGACAACCACTCTCTATTATGACCGCGACAACCGGCGGCATCTCATCGGCAAGTTCCCGACGGTGAAGCTGGATAAGGCGCGGGAAGCGGCCAGGGATTTGGACTACCGCCTGCGGCGGGGATATGCCCGGCATGTCGCGCAATCCAATCCCATGATCGGCGATCTGGTCGGCCAGTATTGCGCCAGGCCGACTCTGCGCTCCGAGAAGTACAAGGAGCAGGTCCGCCGCGCAATCGAGGGCGATCTTCGCTGGTCGGGCAAGCGCGCCCTCGATATCACCCCTGAAATGTGCCGGGACATGCACCAGAAGCTGGCCAAGCGCGGTGTGACCATGGCCAATATGGCGCTGCAATATTTCAACACGGTGTGGAACTTCGCTCGGCGGATGGACCGGAATCTGCCGGAATCGCCTGCGGCTGGTCTGGAGTGGTTTCCGGAGAAGAAGGCGCTCAACGCCCCGATCCGTGACCTCGTCGCCTGGAAGACAGCAGTGGACGCGATCGAGAACCCGGTTCACCGCGCCGCCTACATGTTCGCCCTGATGACCGGCCTTCGCCGCTCCGAAATCGAGAACTTGACATGGGATCGTGTCGGTGACGAATTGTATTTCCCGCAGACGAAGTCCGGCCGTGAGTTCTGGCTACCCCTCACGGACGCACATCACCGCATTCTGCTGTCGGTTCGGGGTCTTGATCCCCGCTGGGTATTCCCGTCTTACGGCGAGACCGGGCATATCGTTTCCTGGGACCACAAGAGCGTCCCTGGCACGTTGCATTCGCTTCGGCATACCTTCGCGACCGTTGGCGTCGAGGCGGGCGTCCCGGAGGAGGTCATAGGGCGCCTGCTGAATCACGCGTCGAAGACCATCACCGGCCAGCGCTATGTCAAGCCGAAGCTCGACTTTCTGCGCTCTGCGATGGCTATGGTAGTGGAGGAGTTGGAGAAGCGGCTGGCGAGCGGCCAGCCATAATAGGCCCGGTCGCGTCGACTATCTGAGGACAAGCAGACCTCGCCGGAAATGCTTTCTAATTCGCATTTTGACCCAAAGCAGACATTGGCTGACTTCCAGATGGCCGAGATAGCTGTTTATTCGAAATCACCCAAAAACAATAGGCTTGCGCGAGATCGGGTTACCGGGGCTTGCGCAACATTGGGAACATCGGTGGTGAATCACCTGATCGCATCTCTCCCAACACCCGAAAACCATGGCGTTCGTAGAACAGACGGTTGGCGGGACTGGTTGCTTCCAGATAGGCGGGTTGTTGATCGCGATCGCAGGCAGTTAACCCATGCCGCATTAATTCCGTTCCGTATCCCCGCCCCTGAAACACCGGATCTACCCCAATCAAGGGAATGTACCAGTGGGGCTCATGAGGATGAAAACCGGCCATCTGTTCAAACAGGAACAGCACTTCACTCAGCTTCGGCTCAGACATATTTTGCTCAAAGAGTTCACCAATCGGCCCATCGTCCGGTTGTACCCCCGGGGGCAACCACTGTGCGACGCCGAAAAAATCACCAATTACATAGGCGGAGCGGTGGTCAAAGGACTTGCCGCCAAATAGGCTCACCAGTGGCATCATTGTATCTATGTATTGAAGCGGGTCAGGCCAAGCCCAGCGCGCGATCGGATCGGCGCTGAACGCCATCGTCATGGCAGCTTCAAACCGATCCTTGTCCGATCTGGTGACCGAGCGAATAGCAAGGGCATTGTCCTTGGCTGGGGCGATGGTAATGATGTCATGCATGGCGTCCTCCTGTGGCGGCGAGAATGACACCGCTTCCCACTCAGGTCCTTGGCTCAGGCCTGAAAAGTCCTGAATAGTCCTGAAGTTCGCTTTCAGGACTGTCTTCGGTTATCCTGCCCCCGAAGAACGGGTTCTTGGCAAATGGACTTGGAGTTTGGGAAGTATCGCCTGAAACGCGCCGAACGGCTGCTGCTGGGGCCCAGGGGGCTGGTGGAGCTTTCGGCACGGTCCTTTGACATCCTCGCTTTGCTGCTTGGTAGGCCGGAAGACGTAATTGGCAAGAGCGAGATATTCGATGCGGTCTGGCCCAGCCAAATTGTGGAGGAGA
>JANLTS010000493.1:0-6862 GCA_031363045.1 Hyphomicrobiales bacterium | reverse complement strand
GAAATAAATGCACCCATTTGGGGTCATGCAGCTCACTTAAATATAAATAAGCTACAACACCTGCAAAGAAAGCCATTCGACTAACGTCGAATGCGCTTACATCAACAATCTCCACGTCAAGCTCGCCGATGAGGATCGCGTCATCCTCAATGGCCTCACGCTGTCGGTCAAAGCCGGCGAAGTCCATGCCATCATGGGGCCGAACGGCTCCGGCAAATCGACGCTCTCTTACGTACTGGCCGGCCGCGACGGCTACGAGGTGACGGATGGCTCGGTGACTTACAAGGGCGAGAACCTGTTGGAGATGGCTCCGCACCAGCGTGCGGCACAAGGCGTTTTCCTGGCCTTCCAGTACCCCATCGAAATCCCCGGCGTCGCCACCATGCAGTTCCTGAAAGTGGCGCTCAATTCACAGCGCAAGGCGCGTGGCGAGAAGGAACTCTCGACGCCGGATTTCATGCGCCTGGTGAAAGACCGCGCGGCGAAACTCAATGTCTCTCAGGATATGCTGAAGCGCCCGGTCAATGTCGGCTTCTCTGGCGGCGAAAAGAAGCGCGCCGAGATTTTGCAGATGGCGGTGCTCGAACCCTCGCTCTGCATCCTCGATGAAACTGATTCTGGCCTCGACATCGATGCCCTGCGTGTCGTGGCCGACGGCGTCAATGCGCTCAGGTCACCAGATCGCGGCATGATCGTCATTACCCACTATCAGCGCCTGCTCGACTACATCGTGCCGGATTTCGTGCACGTGCTGTCGAAGGGCCGCATCGTGAAGTCCGGTGACAAGCATCTGGCGCTTGAGTTGGAAGAGAAGGGCTATGCCGAGTTTGACAAGGACGCGGCATGAACATGGCGCTCGTAACAACCGCTGCCGAACAGGCGCTGGGTCTGGCACTGCCGCACCGGCGCATGGAGGATTGGCGCTGGACCGATCTCCGCCAGATGATCGACAAGCCCTATCCGCCGCGCCAGTCCGTCATTGCCAGTGAAGCCGATATTGACCGGCTCTTGAAATCCTCGCCCTTCGCAAAACTCGCAGGCATCCGCATGGTCTTCGTCAATGGCCATTATGATGCCAGGCGGTCGAAGCTCACGAACAGCGCGGTCGAAGCCCGCGCCGTCGCCTCCGAGCCCGTGCAGCAGATGAACGTCGCCTTCGCCACCGATGGCGCGCGGCTGGTGCTGTCAGGTGTCATCGATACGCCGGTTGAACTGGTGTTCATCGCCACCGATGCGGCCCCTCGCGCCATCGCCACGTCGAATGTCATCGAGGTAGCAGCAGGCGCCTCCGCCACGCTGATCGAGATGCATATCGGCGAAGGCAGCTATCTCGCCAACAGCGTCACCGAAATACGCATTGGCGATGGCGCCAGGCTCGACCGTGTGAAGGTCGAGCATGAGTCAGCCGATGCCGTGCATCTGGCGCATGCCCATGTGACTCTGGGCAAGCAAGTCACCTTGCGCGAGTTCACCCTCACCAGCGGTGCCAAGCTCAACCGCCAGAATGGCACCTATAATTTTATCGGCGAAGGCACGGACGCCAAAATATCCGGCGCCTATCTTCTGGATGGCAGGCAACATGCCGACTCGCGGCTCGTTGTCGATCATCAAGTGCCGCATTGCACCAGCCGCGAATTGTTCAAATGCGTGATGGACGGCCATGCCCGTGGTATTTTCCAGGGCAAGGTCATCGTCCGCCCACATGCCCAGAAAACCGATGGCAAGCAATCCTGCAACGCGCTGCTGCTCTCGGAGACCGCTGAGTTCGACGCCAAGCCGGAACTCGAAATTTATGCCGATGACGTCGCTTGTGGCCACGGCGCCACCTCTGGCGACCTGAACCACGACCACCTCTTCTACCTCGAATCCCGTGGCATCGAACCCGAGGACGCCAAGTCGATGCTGATCGCCGCCTTCGTTGGCGAGGCTTTCGAGACCATCGAACATGATGGCATCCGCGAGGCGCTGACGGATTATGCCGCGTCCTGGCTGACCGACCACCGTGGGAGGCGCTAGTGGCATTCGACGTTCAAACCATCCGCGCCGATTTCCCCATCCTGTCACGGCAGGTCTATGGCAAGTCGCTGGTCTATCTCGACAACGCCGCCTCGGCGCAGAAGCCGCAAGCCGTGCTCGGTGCGATGATGAAATCCTATACGGAAGAATATTCCAACGTCCATCGCGGCCTCCACTACTTGTCGAACACCGCGACACAAGCCTTTGAAGACGCACGTGAAAGCGTACGTCGCTTCATCAACGCGCCATCCACCCAACAGATCGTCTTCACCCGTAATGCGACGGAAGCCATCAACCTGGTCGCCCAGAGCTTCGGCGGATTGGTGATCGGTGAAGGCGACGAGATCCTGCTGTCGATCCTCGAGCATCACTCCAACATCGTGCCCTGGCATTTCCACCGTGAACACCACGGCGCGGTCATCAAATGGGCGCCCATCGACGATGACGGCAATTTCCTGCTCGATGAATTCGAGAAACTCCTCGGCCCGCGTACGAAGATCGTCGCCATCACCCAGATGTCGAATGCGCTCGGAACCATCGTTCCCATTGCCGAGGTCATTAAGCTGGCCCATGCCCGCGGCATTCCGGTACTGGTCGATGGCAGTCAGGCCTGTGTGCACATGCCCATCGATGTCACCGCACTCGATGCTGATTTCTATGTCTTCACCGGCCACAAGACCTATGGTCCCACAGGTATCGGCGTGCTCTATGCCAAGGCCGAGCATCTGAAGCGCATGCCGCCCTATCAGGGCGGCGGCGAGATGATCAACGAAGTGACGATGGATGGCGTATCCTACAACGAGCCGCCACACCGCTTCGAGGCCGGAACCCCCGCCATTGTCCAGGCCATCGGCCTCGGCGCGGCGCTGGATTACATACGTAACATCGGCCTCGACAATATCGCCGCCCACGAGGCGAAGCTCCGTGACTACGCCACGCAGCGCCTCTCGGAAATCAACTCGCTGCGCATCTTTGGCCGGGCCAAACACAAGGGCGCCATCGTCTCCTTCAACATGGAGGGGGCGCACGCCCATGATGTCGCTACGGTGATCGACCGCGCCGGTGTCGCCGTCCGCGCCGGAACCCATTGCACCCAACCGCTGCTGCAACGCTTCGGTGTCACCGCCACCTGCCGCGCTTCGTTCGCCATGTACAACACCCTCGAAGAGGTTGATGTTCTGGCCGAAGCGCTTATCTCTGCCCGGAGGATATTCGGATGATGGATGTAGCCACAGAAACCGCCGTGACGAATGTTCCCGATCCTTCGGCCATTCCACCCGATGAACTCGCCCGGATGACGGATGACATCGTCGCGGCGCTGAAAACCGTTTATGACCCTGAAATCCCGGTCGATATTTATGAGCTGGGCCTGATCTACAAGGTCGATATCGATGATGACCGCAACGTCGCAATCGAGATGACCTTGACCGCACCCGGCTGCCCGGTGGCGGGCGATATGCCGGGCTGGGTTGAAAACGCCGTCTCTACGGTTGGTGGTGTGGCCAGTTGCAGGGCGACCATCGTTTTCGATCCCCCGTGGGACCAGAGCCGCATGTCGGATGAGGCCCGCGTCGCAATGAACATGTGGTGAACTGGCATGTTACGGCTGATCATCGGTGTCATGGTCTTGACAGCGCTGTCATCGCCGGTGCTGGCGCGGGAGGAGTGCGGCTATCCCTCCATCTCGGTTGAAGACAATGACATGCAGTTGGCGAAAGTCCTGGTGGGCAAGGCGCGGTTCCTTGACGAAGCCGAACAGCCGACCAAGGCCTTTGTCGTCAAAGGCGATGAACTGCTGGCCGGCATTGTGGATGGCAAGCTGGTATGCGCCACTTACATCAACAACAAGGGCCTATCCACGTCTGGCTGGCTCAACCTCAAAGATGTGAAATTGCGCGCTCCCGAAGAAGCGCCCATCAAGGCCTGGCACGGCGACTGGACGTCTGGAAAATATCAGAACCTCACGATCAAGGCGGGTTCCAGGCCAGGCTGGCTGGCGGTGACAGGTGAAGCCTATTGGGCTGCCAATGATGAGGCCGCCGAGAATGGCGGGCTCCATGAAGGCGGTGTGGACGGCGAGGGACCGCTTGAAGGCGGCTTGGTCGGTTTCACCCAGACCGAGGATGATACCTATCAACCCTATTCATTAACCGCCCGCGAAGACTATAAATGCGCCATTCAGCTCCGGCTCATTGGAAAGTCCTATCTAGTCGCCGATGATTCCCGAAGCTGCGGCGGCCACAATGTTAGCTTCTGGGGCTATTATGCCCGTGGAAAAGCGGAGTTTAACCCATGACCCAAACTATCAGGCAGCGCCCGCAGATCATGAAGCTCACGGACGCTGCCGCAGCGCGCGTCCGTGAAATTATGGACAAGGCCGAAAAACCAGTCGCTGGCTTGCGCATCGGCGTCAAGAACGGCGGCTGTGCCGGAATGGAATACACCATGGAATGGGCTGAGGATCAGAAACCCTTTGACGAAGTTGTGGAGGACAAGGGCGTCAAGGTCTTGGTCGATGCCAAGGCGATGATGTTCCTGCTGGGCACGGAAATGGATTTCCAGTCGACGGCGTTGAAGTCGGGCTTCGTCTTCAACAATCCCAATCAGGTCTCCGCCTGCGGTTGTGGCGAAAGCGTTCAGCTCATACCCGCCGCTGACTGACTGGAATCCAGTGGCCGATGACCACGATTCAGCCATAATTCAGCTTCGGAACGTGGCTTTCCGGAAACCGCAATCCATTGCGTACGCTGCTCCGAACCGCCCGCGGATGGGTTCTATGCACGTCATAGCGTGGTCTTAACCAAGTCGTGGCAAGAACCAATTTACGCCGCAGTCAGCCGATACATACGGTTCGTCGGTCGCATGAATGCTTGAAGCTTGTCACATGTGGTTGACATAATATTCATCACATGGCGGGCCTTGCCCGCTGTGAAGGTGCGGGTCTTTCCGGGTGGGTTGAACTTGCACCGTTCAACAATTGAATTCAGGGGTTCCTAACATGGTGACTTACATCGGCGGCAACCAGTCCGAGAGCATTATCGGCAGCGAAGCAGGCGATACCATTCGTGGCAATGGCGGTGATGATGACCTGTACGGCAAAGGTGGCACGGATCATCTGTCGGGTGGTACGGGCAACGACTACTTGTCGGGCGGTGAGGGCAACGACTTCATGGAGGGGGGCGCGGGCGTCAACGACTACCTGGGTTTCTCTGGTTATGACCGTTTCGTCATGTCGTCACGTGATGTGGGCTACACTGATGATACCATTCTCGACTTCCAGTCGCGTGTGGACTTGATCGATCTTCGCGCTTGGGGCGTCTCGAGTTTCGAGCAGGTGCGGGAGATTGCTGAAATCGACAGCAATGGCGACCTTGTGCTCAGGGCTGATTACGATGGCTACGGCCATTATCTCACCCTTGAAAACCGCAACCTGGCGGACCTGAGTTCAAGGGATTTTCTCTTCAACAATTCCCGCGAACTCAATGCAACGGGTACGCGCTTTGACGACGTCATGTTCGGGTCTCGCTACGGCGATATTCTCAATGGCGCCGGTGGCAAAGATGAGGTCATTGGTGGCATTGGCAATGACAAGCTGAACGGCGGTGATCGCAATGACCATCTTCTGGGCGGTAGCGGCCGCGATACGCTGACCGGCGGCGCTGGGCGCGACAATCTGGAAGGCAATACCGGCGCGGACATTTTCCGTTTCGTCAATGCCACAGACTCATTCGGCAATCAACGCGATGTGATCCTCGATTTCCTTAAGGATTACGACACGATCGACGTATCGAGAATCGATGCCGATACCACCAAGGACGGTAATCAGGCTTTCGAGTTTGCCGGCAATTCGATCTTCACTGGCGTCGGCCAACTGATTTTTTCGAAGCAGGGCGACAACATGGTGATCGCCGGCAACACCGACACCGACACGCTGGCCGAATTCCAGATTGTCATCAGCGGTATCTTCACTCCACGCGGGTCTGATTTCATTCTCTGATAAGTGAAATATTCTGGCAGGTGGCGCACTCAAATGTGCCGCCTGCAACGTCATGCAGTCAGCCGCACATTGTTTGCGGTTGCAATATCAACTGGCTACTCCCGCCATCCGCATGCTCTCGGCAAAGTGCTCAATGTCTTCCGGCGTACGAAAGGGATTGTTCTCGGTCAACAGCTTGATGCAGCCAGTACGCGCTATGCGTTCGCGGCTGACCCGCGCCTCGAGCTTTCGCATGCCTGTCTCAACCCAGGTCCGCGCTTCGTCAATCCGGCCTAGCCGTGCCAGCATCGATGCGCCGAAAAACCACGAATCGTAAAACGTACCTGGTGAGCGCGACCTGACTTCGAACGCCTCTTGATATCGCCGTGCCGCGAAAAGTGCAGTCCCGGCAAAGCCCAGGTACCAGTCGGGATGGCGCGGGTTGAGCCGCATTGCGGTCTTGCCGCAAAGGACCGCGCGATCTGCATCACCGTACATGGCGAGAACATAGGCTGCATTGGCTAGCATATCGGCATCATTGGGGTTGAGCCGCAAGGCCGTATCGACGTGCTTTCGTGCGAGGTCATAGTCACGCATGTAAAGATAGCTCCAGCCCAGGGCCGCGTGACCAAGGCACTCGGATGGTTCAAGCGTTACGGCCCGGCGCGACGACTCGTAGGCCTTGGCGAGGGCCGCGTGAAACTCATCTTCAGGCGGAAATTGCACCGCCTCCTCGACATAGGTCACACCCAAACCCGCATGCGCCCGCGCGAAGCCTGGATCAATGTCCACCGCCCGTCTGAAATGCCGGCGTGCCTCTAGGTTTGAAGCGCCTTCCGTCCACAGGATGCGCTTGCCGTTGAGCCAGTG
>JANLTS010000476.1:0-2443 GCA_031363045.1 Hyphomicrobiales bacterium | reverse complement strand
GCCGGAAACTGGAAGATGAACGGCGGCCTCAGCATGCTGAAGGAGCCGCGGCTGCTGGCGGCCATGTTGAAGGACGTGAAGCTCAAGGCCGATGTCATGGTCTGCCCGCCCCACATCATCCTGCGCCGCGTCAAGTCGGTGCTGTCGGGCCGCAAGATCAAGGTCGGCGGCCAGGATTGCCACTGGAATCCATCGGGTGCCCACACGGGTGACGTCTCGGCCGAAATGCTGAAGGAATGCGGCTGCACCGCCGTCATCGTCGGCCACTCCGAACGCCGCACCAATCACGGCGAGACCGATGACGTGGTGATGAAGAAAGCCAAGGGCGCCCAACGTGCCGGCCTCACCGCCATCATCTGCATCGGCGAGACGCTGGACGAGCGCAAAGCCGGCAAGACCCTTGAAGTCGTATCGCGTCAGTTGAAGGGTTCGGTTCCCGAAGGCTCGACGGCTGCGAAGACCGTCATCGCCTATGAACCGGTCTGGGCCATCGGCACCGGCCTCACACCGACGACGCCTGAAGTGGCCGAAGTCCACGCCCACATCCGTGCCGAACTGGCCACCATCATGGGCACCGAAGGCGCCGGCACCCGCATTCTCTATGGCGGCTCGGTGAAGCCCTCGAACGCCGCAGAACTGATGAGCCAGCCCAACGTCAACGGCGCCCTGGTCGGCGGCGCCAGCCTCAAGGCAGCGGATTTCCTCGGCATCATCAAGGTCTATGCGTGAGCATGATGTCCGCTTCCGGCTCACGCGGAGCGGACTGTCAAATGCATCAATACGGATGGATGTTGTGCTTGAGCACCGTATTCCGTGGCCAATTGAACACCCGCCCAACCCGCTCGTAATCGACATGCAGCAGGTCATCGCCAAGGAAGGCATCGAACCGCCCAACAAAGAACTTCGGCGTGACCAGCGGTTTGAGGGGGGAGGGCGGAGCGCCAGTATACTCGACGATCTTCAGGTCCTTCCACGCTGTCCGCCCACCCCATGATGCCTGCCAGCGGCCACGCTTGCTGCCTAAGACCTTGAAACGCAGAATGTCGTCCTTGCCATCATTGTTGGCATCGGCGATGTGCAGCGAATCGAACGTGTCGGAAAGGTTATTGATCTTGGTCCAGCGGCTGTTTCCACTGACCGAGATCGACCAGTGTCCGCCGTTGCGGCTGAGGACATCCGCCTTGCCGTCGCCGGTGAAATCGCCAAAGCGCAGGTCTGCCAAGGCAAAGGACGAACTCGCCAAGTTGCGCCACGGATGGACGCCGGGCGAAATCACCCGCCACTGTCCGTCGGCCGCGCGGTGGAACACATCGGTGCGCTTGTCGCCATTAAAATCGGCAAAGCGCAATTGGTTGAAGGGCATCGTGTAGGTGCCGGCAAGAGCCTTCCAGTTGCCGCTGCCACCGCTGGAAATCTCCCATTTACCAACCGCAGGGGCAATGACATCGCACTTGCCGTCAGCGTCGAAATCGCCGAGCCCGACACTCTCGAGGCGCTCGGCAGCAGCCTTCAGGAACACCCAATGCATGCGCGCGGCGCTCGAAAACCACCAGGTCTTGCCGGTCGCCAGAAACAGATCATCCTTACCATCGCCATCGAAGTCGCAAACGCCATAATAGCCATAGGTGTCATAGGCCGTGACATTGCGTTTCTGTCCCGCTCCGAGATACACGCGCTTGCTTGTGAATAATTTCACGGCGTCACCGAACTCCCGGTGCGCGAAAATATTGCCGTTGATATAGGCCGCGATACGCGGCTTGCCGCGCAGCTTGAGCGCATTGTCGTTAGTGTACTGAAACGCGTTGTCATAAAACCAGAACTGCTCCCCGGCATTCCCGCAATTCCATGCGGAACTAAGGAAGAACGGGCAATTGTCGTCGCCGTGCACATCGAATTGATGGGTGTACTTGTTGTAGAATTTGCCGTGGATTCCACCACCCTTGAGAACCAGATTGTTCCTGGCAAAGTAGCCGGTGCCTGCCTCGCCACTGCCGGCGATGGCGTGGCGGTTGAGGTCGAAAACATTGCGCTCGATCAGCGCATACGCACCAACTCCCACATCCACGCCATAACCGTTCTTGCCGACGTGCTGATTGTTGTGGATATAATTATCGTGAATCTGAATGGCATTCGGATTGGCAATGCGTGGGTCATTGGCATTGTCGTTGAGGCGGATCGCCGATCCGCTCCAGCCCGCCAGTTCCATGTTCGAGATACTCACATCCACGCAGCCATTGACGGCGATACCGGTCTCGAGGTTGCCATCGCCGTCTTTCACGCCAAGATGCGGACCGAACAGCCGGAATCCCGAAATCCTGGCGCCATTGCCGGCAATGGTCGGTTCGGTGTACGGATCGGTGGTGGCGTCGCCGTTGCATTCGATCATGAACAGCGGCCGCGGCCGCGATGTGGTGAAAATCCTCGGGCCGGGATTGCGGGCGGT
>JANLTS010000470.1:0-11677 GCA_031363045.1 Hyphomicrobiales bacterium | reverse complement strand
CGGAAGCCGCCCGACATAGGATCGTCCGTCCGGCGCTGCCACGAAAGCAAGCGCGCGCACCGGGCCCATGGCCGTTGTGACGGTGACCCAGCGCGGAACGTTGGAAGCGGGCTTGTCATCGAGTTCGCGCAGCAGCAGCCGCTTCACCTGACCTGCATGATCGCCGCCCGTTAGCCGATAAACGAGGCCGCTGCAACTTCCGCCTCGGTCCAGCGCCATCATCAGGCACGGCACGTCATGGGTGCCGCGCCAGCGGGCCATTCTCAAACAGAAGGAGCGGTGCCAGCCCGCCGCCACTGCCCGCCGCTTTTCCACGAATTCGAAGACCGGATTCCAGATCAGCGAGCCATAGGCGAAAACCCAAAGATCTACCGGGAGGTGTTGCGTCAGCAGGTCTTCGACGAAGGCATCGTATTCGGCATCGGTATGCTCGCGGGTGCCGGGCTCGGGACCGGGATCGGGCTCCGTACGTTCGACCCGGGCCACGAGTTCGGCGGTGAGCGCCATTCTGCTATTGCGCCGCGGCATTCATTCCGCCGGAACCGATTTCAGCCGCGGACGCCTGGAGTCGATCTTGCGCAGCCGTTCTTCTTCCTCGATCATGTAGTTGCGGGTCAGCGGCAGGGCGTGGAGGTTCTTGGTGAACTGAATCTGGAAGTTGTTCATGCCGGAGAAGCGGAAGGCGCATTCCGAGGCCGCCAAATAGAACTCCCACATGCGGCAGAAGCGCTCGTCATAGATTTCCTTGGCGCGCTCGCGATTGTTGGCGAAACGCACATACCACTCGTGGATGGTCTTGGCGTAATGCAGCCGCAGGATTTCGATGTCGGTGACATAGAGCTTTGAATGCTCAAGATGCGGCAACACTTCCGACAGGGCAGGGATATAGCCACCGGGGAAGATGTATTTCTTCACCCAGGCGCTGGTGGCGCCAGCCCCGTCCGAGCGGTTGATCGAATGCACCACGGCGATGCCATCGTCCTTCAGCAGGCCATGCACCTTGCCGAAGAACTCCTTGTAGTGGCCGACGCCCACATGCTCGAACATGCCAACCGAAACGATGCGGTCATATTTTTGGTCGAGCAGGCGGTAGTCCTCGAGCTTGAAGCTCACGCGGCTGGCAATGCCGCGCTGCACGGCGCGTTCGTTGGAGAGTTTATGCTGTTCTTCCGACAGCGTGACACCCGTCACCTCGGCGCCGCAGGTTTCAGCGAGATACAATCCAAGCCCACCCCAGCCCGAGCCGATGTCGAGCACTTTCATGCCGGGCTTGATGTCGAGCTTGGCAGCGAGATGGCGCTTCTTGGCCACTTGCGCCTCTTCCAGCGAGACGGCATCGGATTCGAAATAGGCGCAGGAATATTGCCGGTCGCGGTCAAGGAAGAGATCGTAGATCTGGCCCGAGAGATCATAGTGATGGGCGACGTTGCTCTTGGCCTTGCCGACGGGATTATATTGGTCGATGCGCTTGATTAGTTTCCGCACCTTGTAGGCGGCTCTCGCCACCTTGGGCATGGAGTAGGTTTCGGCATTGTACATGAGGAGCGCCAACACGTCGTAGATCGTTCCAGTGGTGGGCACGAGGCCACCATCCATGTAGCATTCACCGAGATACTTGTCGGCATCGGTGGCGATCTTGGTGGCAGCGGAGGCTGTGGTGATGCGAAAGCCGACCGGCGTTCCGCTACCGTCGCCATATTGGCGGATGATGCCCGCCGGATCGGTGACATTGAGCGTCCCGGTCCTCACGACTGTTTTCAAAGCCTGATCGAGAATTGCATACATTACGACACCCTCACCCAGTCAATGCCGCGATAGCGGTCAAGTCCACCCCAATTTTTCTATTATTAACTAAAGTTTAATATCAGGATTTGGGGTGGCGCAAGGGGGGCGGCGGCGGAAGGGTTAACGAAGCAGCCATGTCGAAAACGCAGATTCGCAAAAAAACAGGATCTGATGGTGCTTTATCTCGCGAAACAACTTTCAGTTGCGACAAATATGAGGCATGGCGGCAAGCATCCGTTCTAAGCGTCATCCGGCAGCCGGGCAGCCAATTCGCGTATTCGCAAGTTACCGTGCGATCAACAGTGACCAGTCATCAATCCAACCTGCTGTCGTGCTTCTCGTTGAGGCGACTCCGGCTGTAATCTTCACCCTGTGAGCCCCAGCGCTGAGGTTAGCGGCGACCGTCCTTGAGGCCGTCGTCCAGCTATCGACATTCGTTGTGTTAACGGAAGAGCAGAATGCATCGTCGCCGCCGGTTGGTGGGACGACCACACCATCAATGAGAATGTCGATGCCCAGATAGGAACGCGCCACTGTACTCATGACACTGCATTCGGCCGAAAAGGTTATCGACACCCATCCGTCGGCGGGATTAACGAAGCGCAATTCCGTTCCGCCACCCGGGTCGAGCTGCAGAGTTACTGCACGGCTGGCCGTGGGGTAATAGGGATCAGTACCCGACACATACTTGATGTTGTCAGCGAACACTGTCTGCCCGCCAGCCAACACGACCGCTGCGGCGGCCAGAAATGCGAGTGCCGGTTTCCTCATGGTGCGCAGCTCCCCCAATGTGTTTGACGCAACGACTGTAAGAACGGGCCGGATCAGACCTGGTTTGGAATCGGGAACCAAACAGTTCTGCACTATATGCTGGCGGCAGCGGTTGGGGAAGCGGTGGCCGTCAGTTTGAAACGGTCCCAAAATGCACTGGGGCCGCGCAATCGGCGGCCCCAAGACTTGTTGCAACGATAGAAGCCTGAAATCAGCCGTTGTCCTCGGCGGCGGCGTCGGCCTGGGCTTCCTCGAAGAGGGCTTCGGCAGCGGCGCGGATTTCGGCGCGGTCAGAGGCGGGGCCTGAGAGATCCTCGCCACGTGCCTGGGCTGCGGCTTCATCGGCCGAGCGGGCAACGTTGACAGTGATCGTCACTTCGACTTCCGGATGCGGCGAAACACTGACCTTGTAGAGGCCGATGGTCTTGATCGGCGACTGCAGCTGGATGTGGTTGCGGTCGACGGCGATGCCGGAGGCGGTTGCCACCTCGGCGATGTCGCGGGGCGAAACCGAACCATAGAGCTGGCCCGATTCACCGGCCTGGCGGATGAGCACGAAGCTCTTGCCGTCCAGCGACTTTGCTTCTTCGCCGGCTGCTGCACGGCGTTCGGCGTTGCGGGCCTCGAGCGACACGCGCTCGCGCTCGAACTTGGCCTTGTTGGCATCGGTGGCGCGCAGCGCCTTGCCCTGGCGGAGGAGGAAGTTGCGGCCGAAACCGTCCTTCACTTTGACCACTTCGCCCATGGCGCCGAGTTTCGGCACGCGCTCAAGAAGAATAACGTCCATTGTGGGCTACTCCTTACTTCAGCACATAGGGCAGGAGGCCGAGGAAGCGTGAGCGCTTGATGGCCTGGGCCAGCTCGCGCTGCTTCTTGGCGCACACCGCGGTGATGCGGCTCGGCACGATCTTGCCGCGCTCGGAGATGTAGCGCTGCAACAGGCGCACATCCTTGTAGTCGATCTTTGGCGCGTTATCGCCGGTGAACGGGCAGCTCTTCTTGCGGCGGAAAAACGGCCGGCGGGCTTGCGGAGCAGACATCAGTTGGCCTCCTCAACGGTTTCGCGGTCATCGCGGCGGTCGCGGTCCTCGCGGCGGCGCATCTGGGCCGACGGCCCGTCTTCCAGCGCCTCGACCTTGATGGTCATGTAGCGGATCACGTCTTCGGAGATCGACATCTGGCGTTCCATCTCGATGACGGCGGCCGAGGGAGCGTCGATGTTGAAGAGCGTGTAATGCGCCTTGCGGTTTTTCTTGATGCGATAGGTGAGGGACTTGAGGCCCCAGTATTCGGTCTTCGACACCTTGCCGCCGCCAGCGGCGATGATGCCCTTGTACTGCTCCGTCAGGGCATCGACCTGAGCGGGTGCAGCGTCCTGACGGGTCAGGAACACATGCTCGTATAGAGCCATAGGATATAGCCTTTCTAGTCGTTACGTTTCAGCTTTCAGCATCCGGCGCAGAGCCTCTTTCGAACCCGGGTTAAAGGCTCGAAAGACCAGTCAACGAAAGAGCGGAGACACGGGAAGACGGGGTTCGACCCCTGACTGTTCAAGACAGTCCTTCCGTTCAGCCACCAGCCGGGTGCCTATCGGCAGGGCGGCTTATGGCGGAAGTGCTGGTGGAATGCAAGCCGGGAAGTCCAAACCGGTAAGCTCATGGCCGGAGTCTGGCATTGCTGCGCCAGGACAACTTCTAAATATTCAACTCGTTGCACGCCAGTTTTGCGGGTGCGAAGCATTGTCTTACATGCATTTTCATGCATAATCATCCTATGGACCGACCTGATTCAGGCTTGGCACGTGGTAACTGGAAGGCAGCATTGCTGTCCCGGGTGCTGGCTGCGGTCTTGCTTTTGGCCACGGTGTTTCCAGGTTTTGACGTACATGCCAGAGTTACCGCAACTGATGCCGGATCGGGCATGGTTTCGGATTGTCCGATGTATCATGAGGATGGTCCTGGGCAAGGTCCGGCTACGCGTTGCTTTTGCTGTGTTTTGTGCATCGCCAGCGGTCTCGCGGCGGCGCCGGTCGAGAGTGCTACTTTCATTTATGTGCGGCGCGCGGAAGCAGCCGTCATCCGTTTCGCAACCGGGGTATCTGCACCACACGGTCCACGATGGACTGCAAACCTGCCGACAGGGCCTCCTCCGGCAGCCGCCTGACCGCCAAACGCGATTTTCATACTTGATTGGCCCGCCATTGGCGGGCCATGCTGGTTTCTGGGGCTTGCAATGAGGTCAATTGCGCCATGCGTTTCATTCCACTTGCGGTTCTCTTCGCTGCCGTTGCCACGCCTGTCCTAGCCCAGGATGCGCCTGCCGTGCCGCCGGAAGTGCAGGCGATTTTTCCGTCCTCGGCCGATTATTGTTACGTGGCGAGGATGACGCCGGCGGATATGAAACCCAAGCAGAAGCTGACGGATTTCTATCTCTACCGGCTCTATGATCCCAATCCGGCACTGGAAGAAATTCAACCGCCGCGCCAACAGGCAATCGACTACTTCAGCAAGGCCGGAAGCGGCAACTGGACCGATTTGCTGGCGCGCTTCAGCGACAAGCCGTTCATTTACAGTCAATCGTTGGCCTGCTGGGTGTCGGGTGAAGACAGCAAGCAGGTGCGATGCGGGGTTGAATGCGATGGCGGGTCTTTCAAGGTCGATCCTAAACCCGATGGCCTCGCGGCGCGATTTGATACGGACAGTGACGGGTTGTCGCTGAACCAGAGTTGCGGCGAGCCGGACGACGAAGGCAATGACCGCTGGATGACGGCGGCGGACGCTGGCGGCACGGTGATGTTGGAGAAACAACCGGCATCAGCGTGCAGCGAACTTGACCGGCAGGCCCACCCGGCTTTCGCCAAGGATCCGGTGCCACTGCGCGAACGGATCGCCACGCTCGGCTGGCGTTGCCTCATCCGTACCTACGACAAGGCGCATCTGGCCAAGCACCCGAAGCAGAAGGTGACGCAAATTTCTGTGGCCATCGACGGCCAGGCCAGGGCCGAACGCGCGAGTAAGGACGAGTATCCCTCGACGCTGCTTGATGTCAATTTGTCGTTCAGGCTGCGCAACGGTGATGTGAAGTCGCGCAATGTCGAATGCCGAGCCTTCCAATATGAATTTTCTTGCGATGGCGGCTTCCGCTTGCGGCGCCGCGACGGCACAAGCGCGCTGCTGGTGGCGGGTGAATACAGCGAGCCGGGAACGGACCCCACCATGCTTGACACCAAACTCGGCAGCGATGACACGCTGTTCCGGCTCGATGCCGAAACCCACGATGATTGCAGCATCGAGTGACGTTGCGTCGCGTGCCGATATCAGCCGCGATTGCGGTACCAGAGATAAAGCCAGACCATCGCCGACGACATCAGGCAGAGCCCCAGTGCGATCCAGAAGCCAAAGTCTGAGCTTCCCCACGGCAGGACCGGGAAGTTCATACCGAAGAGCCCGGCCACCAGGGCAGGCGGCAGGAACGCAGCGGTCAGTGCTGAAAGAGTATAGAGCTGGCGATTGGTTTCAGCCGCCAGCTTGGCATCGATTTCATCGTGAAAGAACCGGGCGCGCCGTTCATAGCCTTCGAAATCCTGATCGAGATTGCCAAGGCGCGAAATCACCGGCGCCAATCCATCGGGAAAGTCCGCCAGCGTGCGCTCAGCATGCACCAGGGCGCGGCGCTGGGCGCGGGTGTGGCGGTGAAGTTGTGCCGCCTCGCGCCGCACCAGCATCAGGCGCTTGCGCTCGCCACGATGATGGTCGTCGAGAATGTGATCCTCGATGATCTCGAGTTCGTCCAACAGGCGATGCAATACTGCATCGAGCGTATCGGGATAATTTGTGAGCATGCGGGTGAACAACGAAGCAGGCGAGGCAAAGCGCTGGCCACGCGCCAGTTCCTTGCGCAACAGGTCAGCCGATTGCACCGCCTTGACGCGGCCCGTGACGATGAAATCCTCGCCGAGGATGAAATGTGTCCACGCATGTTCGGTCGAGTCGGTGTCGAACTCGCGCCGGAAATCGTTGATATGCCCAAGAAGGCGCTTGTCCTGGCTGATGATCTGCTGGCGGATGGCGTGCTCGCAAACGGCACCGGCCTGTGCCCGCGTCAGACCAAGAATTTCAACCATCCAGTGTTCGCAGCGGCGATCGGCGAAATTGAGATGCAACCAGATCCAGCCGGCGCGGCGATCCCCGATCTCTGCGGCATCGGTCTCGGCCAGTGGCGTGGCCTGTCCCGCCGCATCAAAACGATAGGCGCAAATAAACCCGGGGATTGCCTTCTGCACGCTGTCTTGCCACCACGTTCAAATGACAGCGCCTAGAATTGCCGTATGAAGGTTTTGTGACAGGCTGCTCTCAGCCGAGATAGCGGCGCTTGAGATGGTCCTCGAAATATTTGGCTGTCAGCGGCTCGCCCGTTGCCTGGCGCATCAGTTCGGGAGTCGACAGTGTCGAGGCTTTGGACCAGATGTTGTCGCGGCGCCAGTCATTGATCGCCGTGAAATCACCGCGGGCGATCTGATCGCCAACGCCCGGTATGCTGCGTTCGACCGCCGCCCATTGCTGCGCCGCCATCATGGCGCCCAACGTATAACTAGGGAAATAACCAAAGGCTCCGCTCGGCCAGTGCACGTCCTGCATCGGGCCGTCCTTCGGATTATCGATGGTCGAAAGCCCCAGATACTCTCGCATCTTGGCGTCCCAGAGTTCGGGCACGTACTTTGCGGCGATGCGGCCGGAGATCAACTCCTGTTCGATTTCAAAGCGCAGGATGACATGCAGCGGATAGGTGGTTTCATCGGCATCGACACGGATCAGCCCGCGTTCGACATGATTGACATGGGCCAGCATGTCGTCGACCTCGACGCCATTGAAATGTTCCGTACCAAGATGAGTGTTGGCGAGCGGCAAGGCGAAAGTCCAGAATTCCGGGCGCCTGGACAATTGCATTTCCTGGAACAGGCTCTGGCTTTCATGGGTTGCCATGCCGCGGGCCTTGGCGCTCGGCCAATGGCTCAAATCATGCGGCAGGTTCTGCTCATATAGGCCGTGCCCGGTTTCGTGCAGAATGCCCATGAGAGAGGAGAGGAACTCATCGCTGCGGTAGCGCGTCGTCATGCGCACGTCGCTTGGAACACCGCCGCAGAACGGATGATGCGAAATATCGAGGCGGCCATGCGCAAAGTCGAAACCGATGGCCTGCATCAGCGCCTGGCCCAGCGCCTTCTGGTTGGCGATGGGGAAGGTGGCCGTGAACTGCTTCAACGGGCGCATAGCCAAGCGCTGCGCCTGCGCCTCAAGCGCCTGGGGCACGAAGGTCTTGAGGAAGGTCTTCAAGTCGGCAAACACCGTGGCGATCTCGGCCTGGCGGCTGCCGGGATCATATTGCTCGATCATCGCATCGTAAGGCTCGAGCTGCAGTACGGCGGCGCGGCGCTGGGCTTCCTCTTGTGCCAGCGCCACGATGTTCTCGAACGACGGCAGGAAAGTCTTCCAGTCGCCGGTTGGCCGCAATTGCCGCCACAGTTGCTCGCAACGAATGCGGGCGTTCACCTGCCGCGCCACGAACTCCGATGTCAGGCAGGTCAGGTTGGTGTAGCTGCGGCGGAACTCGTGCACTGCGGCCTGTTGTGCCACATCGAGGTCTTCGGCTTCAGCCTTGCCGATCCACTCGGCGATATGCGGGGCGGATGCGAGCTCATGCGACATTGACGCCAGAACCGACATCGCCTCAGCGCGTTTCTCGCCTCCGCCCTCCGGCATGTTGACGGCCTCATCCACCCCCAGCATGGCCTGGGCATGGTCAAGCGCCTCAAGGCGGCGGCACAGGGCATCAATTTTGGCAAAGGACATCAGGTCTCACACATGCTCAAGGGTGGGAATATTCGAGGTATCGACGGTCCGTTCGGCAACCCAGAGATCGTGCGCCGACTGCATGTTCAGCCACAAGCTGGCACCATTGCCAAATAGCTTACCCAAACGCACCGCCATCTGCGGCGTCACCGGCTGATTGCAGTTGAGAATGTCATAAAGCGATTGCCGCGAGATACCGAGAAGTTTGGCGATCTCGCTCTTGTTGAGGCCGGTCGCCGGCAAAATATCTTCCGCCAGCAACTCGCCCGGCGGCGTGGGGCGGCGGGACTTGCCGCGAAGTGCCTCGATTTCCTTCATGCCGTCACCTTCAGTGATACTGTTCCAAATCAACCTTCAATGCATCGCCATCTGCAAATTCAAACGTGATGCACCACGGGCCGTTGACATGCACGGTGTAGCGCAGCGGATTGAATCCTTTGAGCGCGTGAAAATCAAAACCTGGCAGGTCCAAATCACCCGGTTCCGCCGCAGCATTGAGCGCATCAAGCCTGCGGAAGATACGGCCTTGCAGACGAGCGTCAATTTTCGCCGAGCGACCCTTCGCCCAAAGGTCCGAAAGTGCCTTGCTCCGGAACGTCTTGATCACGATAAGTGTGTAAGGTGTCTCCTTACGTATGTCAAGCGGCAAAGGCCGGAATGCTCATGCAGTATCGCGTCCTGACCCCCAGTCCGCAACCGGATCGATGACATGCAAACCATTGCCGGGCTGAAAGCTGGCAGGCACGCCAGTGGCGGCTTCAGTTGCCAGAAGTGCGGCACCAAGACCAACCAGCTCTGGCTCGTCAATGACGGTGATGGATTGCCCAATGACACGAGCGCGAAGTTCGACCAGCGCCTGCGATCGCGACCAGCCACCTGTGGCAAACAAGGGGCCTTGCAGAACTCCAGCCCGGTCCAGGGCCGCGAGATAAAACTTGGCCCGGAGCGCCATGTCCTCCAGCACGCGGCGCAGCCGCGCGGCATCGCCGCCGCCTTGGGGCAAATGCGGTTGCGAAAGGGACGCCCGCACTGCGGCTTCGCCGCCGAAGCTCTCGAGCAAGGTCGCCGAAAATTCTGTGACGCCAATCAGCGCGATACCGGGTCCACCGCGGGCGGGCACCGAGGCCTCGAGATTGCTGCCCTCGAGATCGGGCGCGGGAAAGAGTGTCTCGCCATAAATCGCATTGGCCGTGCCGATCGAGTCGATGCGGGCCTTCGCATCGATGCGCTGAATGGCTGAGGCGGCGATCGGATGATCGTGGCCGCCCGCCACGATCAGCGTCAAGACATCGGCGGCACCGGCCTGGCGCAAACGGCCCAGTTGCATGGTGCCGGCAGTTTCACCGGCTTTCAGCACGCGTGGCAGCGGCGGCGCGGAGGCAAACATCAGCGCGTCCTCCACCCAACGCCGTGTGAAGACATCATAGCAGCCGGTGCGGGCGGCCAGCGTTTCGCTCATGAAAGCCTCGCCGCACCACAGCGACGAGGCGTAGTCGGTGAGGGCGATCCAGCAGCGGGCGGCGGCGATCTCGGATTCACGGCGGCGCCGCAACCACATCCACTTGGTGGCAGTGGTGTAGAAATCGACGCGGGTCAGCGCGAAGGCGGCTGAGAATTCGGCAATCTCCGGCAGTGCCCGCTTGTCGAACCACGGAATGGCGAGACCCAGCGGCACCATCGCGTCATCAACGCAGACGCCATCCTCGCCGACCCCCGCCGCAGCGATGGCGGCGAGCGGTTTGCCGCCACCCACGGCGTTCCAGCCTTCGATGATCATGTCTTCGATCAGGCTCACCAGCGCTGTGGCATCGGTGGCGATGCCGATGCCGTCATGGCGGCGCGGCGACGCTACGGATTTCACCCAGCGGCTGCGGCCTGCCACATCGGCCAGAACCACCTTGACGTTGGTGCTGCCGATGTCGACGCCACAGTTCAGCATCGGCGGATTACCAGCGGCGGCTGAACTGGCTGCGCGAGGCCTTGGCCATTTCGGCGATGAGCCAGCTCGTTTCTTCGGCCGGCCGCTGCCACACCTTGCGGCCGACGACGACGCCCTGGGCTCCGGCCGCAATCGCGTCGGTGACATCCTTCAAGGTCGATTTCGCATCGCCAGTCAAAGGGCCACCGGCAACGACGACCGGGATGTCGAGTTCGGCGCAAAGCTTCGCCGTCGCAACGGGGCCGGGGAAGGTGATCTTGATAATGTCGGCGCCGAGGTCATAGGCGACGCGCGCCACTTCGAGTTCTGCCTCGATGATTTCCGGCGACCGCGGTGTGGCGAGGAACACCGGCTCCACCATCACCGGCATGTGCCACTTGGCGGCTTCCGAAACCACCGTGCCGATGCGCTGGCAGTAGAGCACTTTCTCGGCGTCATTGACGTTCCACGGCAGCAGCAGCTTGACGCAGTCGACACCGAGCCGCACTGCGTCCTCGACACTGGCCACCAGCGTGCCAGTGCCCTTGTCGGCAGCCGATGTCGGCCAGAAAGCGTCAATCGCCAGAATACGGGCCATCTGCGAATGCGCCGCCAATTCGGCTTCCGAATTTTTCACAATCCCGGTCGAAACCATGAAGCCGGTGACATCCTCCTTGAGGAAACGCCGCATGACGGCCACTGGCGCTTCAAGCTGCGGCACCCGGCCCCAGACGAGCCCATGGTCGATCGGCACCACCAGTGCCGCCCGGTCGGGACGCAACACGCGGTTCATACGGTAATTGCTGCTGTAGCGGCCCAAGTCAGATCTCCTCAATCGATGCAAATGGAAGCGAAGACTAGCAGCGGAATCCAGTCAGGCCAGACAGATTTTCACCCGCATGATGCCCATGAACAAGTAGCAGGGCTGCGCGCCGTCCGGCGAAGTCAGCCCTTCGCCTTCTCCATTAACCCCACGAAGCGCCTGAACAGATAGTGGCTGTCCTGCGGTCCCGGGCTGGCTTCGGGGTGGTGCTGGACGCTAAACACCGGACGGCCTTCAAGTGCAATGCCGGCGTTGGAGCCATCGAACAGCGAGACGTGGGTTTCGACCACACCTTCGGGCAGCGTCGCGCGGTCAACGGCGAAGCCGTGGTTCATCGAGACGATTTCCACTTTGTTGGTGGTGAAGTCCTTCACCGGATGATTGGCGCCGTGGTGGCCCTGGTGCATCTTCATGGTTTTTGCACCGAGTGCGATCCCCAGCATCTGGTGGCCGAGGCAGATGCCGAAGAGGGGCTTGCCCGAGTCGACCAGTTTGCGAATCTCGGGCACGGCGTATTGGCCGGTCGCCGCC
>JANLTS010000466.1:0-4966 GCA_031363045.1 Hyphomicrobiales bacterium | reverse complement strand
AGGACCGCTGGTCGAACGGCGGCGCCCGCGGCCTGATGTCGGCCTATTCGAATAATGGCGGGGCAACCTGGACCAATGTCATCGTCCCCGCCATCAGCAAGTGTTCCGGCGGCGCCGCCGACTTTGCATTTGACCGTTCCACCGATCCTTGGGTGACCTACTCTCCGGACGGATCGGCCTATTTCATGTCGCTGTCCTTCAACAACGATTTGCCAACCGGTTCGCTGGGCGCCAATTCGATGATCGTAAGCAAGTCGCTTGATGGCGGCGCCACATGGGGGCCACCAAAGATGGTGTCCTACAACAATGACGGTCAGTCTTTCGACGACAAGAACTCCATCACGGCAGATCCAACTCGAAACGGTTACGTCTATGCGGTCTGGGACAGGCTAATCGACTTCAGCGTACCGCCGCTCGGGTCGGGATCAGCCGGTGGTGACAGCAGCAGCGCGCCCTATCGCGGCGGCGATGGCGTGTCCAATGCCCGCCAGCGCCTGCGCACCGCCCGAACCCTTGGACCGGTGACCAATGCCTCGATCTGGACTGGCCCCACCTATCTGGCGCGCACCACCAATGGAGGAGCTAGCTGGGAGCCAGCCAAGATTATCTTTGATACCGGCAGCAACGAACAGACCATCGGAAATCTAGTCGAGGTTCTGCCTAATGGTGTCGTCATCAACTTTTTTACGCATTTGAAGTCCTTAGGCTGGGGTGGTGTGAAGCTGGGGCTGGTGAAGTCGGTTGACGCGGGCGCCACATTTGGGCCTGTAAGCTATGTGTCGCAGATGGTCGTCACGACCACCGGAACCCTGACGCCCGACGCAAAGCAGCCAGTTCGCGATGGCAACATCCTGTTCGATTCGGCGGTCGATCCCGAGAGCGGCAACCTCTATGTGGTCTGGCAGGACAGCCGGAACCGCAACATCGACCAGGTGTTCTTCTCGATGTCGACCAACAATGGCTCAACCTGGTCGTCGCCCGTCAAGATCAGCAAGACTCCGAACAGCCCGGTCAAACTGCGCAACCAGTCGTTTGTTCCGTCAGTGGCGGTGGGGCCAAACCACAAGGTCTATGTCACCTATTACGACTTCAGAAACGACACGAGCGATGGGCGTGAACTCACTGATTTCTGGGCAATTTCCTGCGATATCGAAATTGGTGACAATTGCCGGACCGCAGGTGGCTGGGGCAATGAAATCCGGCTGACCGATACGTCCTTCGACATGCTCAACGCGCCGGTGGCGCGCGGGCATTTCCTCGGCGACTACATGGGCCTCGTCAGGCAGGGCAATGCCGGCGTGCGGGCGGTCTTCGGCATCGCCGTTGGTCCCAATGAGAACGAGATGGTGACCAGTCTCATCCCGTAAGCAAAACGACTTCACCCCTCACCAAGGAAAAGCCCATGCTGAAAGCCATCGTCACCCCCAACGCACCCAAACCGTTCTCGAACTATGCGCAAGGAATCGAGATCGCAGGCGGCTCACGGGTGGTGCATGTGTCGGGTCAGGTGGGCGTCTCGGTGGGGGGTGACATTCCCGATGACCCTGCCCGCCAGCATCAGTTGGCCTGGGACAATGCCCTGGCGGTTCTGGCCGCCGCCGGCATGGACCACACCCACGTGGTCGATGCCCATGTCTACATTACGGATCGCACCCACATCGGGCTTTACCGTGAAACCCGCGACCGCATGCTGAAGGGCCACATGCCGGCGGCAACTTTGCTCATCGTGGCGGGTCTGGCCGATGCACGGCTCGTGGTGGAGGTCGATCTTGTGGCAGCGGCCCCGGCCACATGAGCCGGAGCCGGTTGAACCTGGTGATTCTAGCGGCGGCCGAACAGCCTAAGAATGGCAGAGCGCTTGACATGGACGCGGTCCTTCGCAACTGCAGCATTCTTCTCTGCATCGTGTGACTGCATCATGGCAGTCGAGTAAACGTTTGAATATGTGTCTAAAACCCAGTTCATAGCGATCTCCTAAGTGCTTCAATCTGATGGTGCCAATATGCCCCCTTCGCTCTTGCAACACAAACGGCAATAACCTACGATACATGTAACAAAACCTTACATGGTTGTAACATGGGCCGCCGCCTCCCCTCCCTGAATGCGCTGAAGGCCTTCGAGGCCGCCGCCAGGCTGACAAGCTTCACAGACGCCGCTGCTGAGCTGTTTGTCACCCACGCCGCCATCAGCCGCCACATCCGCGATCTTGAGGAGTGGCTGGGAACCCAGCTCTTCATCCGCACTGGACGTGGCGTCGATCTGACGGACGCAGGCCAGCGCTATGTCTCGCGGCTCACACCATTGTTCGACCAGATCGCCGACGCGACGCGCGAAGCCGCAGCCGTCGGTGATGTCCGTCAGCTTCTGGTCTCGGTCGAACCCTCGATCGCTTCGCGCTGGCTGGTGCCCCGGCTTGGCCGCTTCAACGAGCTCCACCCCGATATCGAGCTGGCCATCGATCCCACCAACAAGCTGGCGGATTTCCGCTCCGGCGAAGCCGATGTCGGCATCCGCTATGGTTCCGGCAGTTGGGACGATGTCGAGGTGACGAAACTCACCGACGCGGTCATTTTCCCGGTGGCCGCCCCGTCGCTGCTCGAAGGAGCCGGAAAGCTCAAACCCGCCGATCTCGCCAACTACAATCTGCTGCATGAATCGCGCAAGCAATGGTGGGCCGATTGGCTGACGGCGGCCGGCGTCAGCGGCGTTGAGGACTGGCGCGGCACGGTGTTCCAGAACCATCTGGCGATTGACGCTGCAGAAGCAGGCCAGGGCTTCGCGCTCTCCGACCAGATCCTCTGCACCGATGCCCTGCTCGAAGGCTGGCTGGTCAGGCCGTTCAATTTCGACATGAAGGACCACTGGCATTACTACATCGTCAGGGCCAAGGGCATGAAGGAAACCGCCCCGGCCCGGGCTTTCCGCGAATGGCTGATGGCCGAGGTCACAGATACCAACAGGAAATTCGCCAACCTGGTGCAGCAAACGAAGCCAAATGTTGCGGCAAAGCAGGCAATTGCCTAGCGTTGATCCATTGCAATGGATTCGTGATCGATGGCCCGCCCCAAATACGACTGCTCGAAATGCCCCGGCTACTGCTGTTCCTATCCGGTCATCGAAGTGAAGGACCGCGATGCCGAGCGCATCGCCAAGCACTTCGGCCTGGAGCTTAAAGCCGCCGAGAAGAAGTATTTCAAGGCGGCCCACGGCTACAAGCGCGTCATGCGCCGCAAGGCTGACGAGCACTATGGCAAGATCTGCCAGTTCTTCGACCAGGAACTCCGCCGCTGCACCATCTATGTGGCCCGCCCCTCCACCTGCCGCAATTTCCCCGGCGATGGCCACTGCGGGTATTACGACTTCCTCAAATTCGAGCGCAACGGCCAGGAAGACGAGACCTACGTCTCGACAACCGATCACTCAACGAATTGAGGTCAATGCAGCCCTCGTTTCGCCAGCACCTCGAAGCGCCAGGCCAGCAATGACCCGGTGAAGATCAGCCCGATGGCGAGGCCCGCCCACAAGCCCGGCGCCCTCAGGCCCAGCGGAAATCCCAGCACATAGGCCGCGCCAAAGCCGATGATCCAGTAGCCGATCCCGGCGATTACCAGCGGCATCACGGCATCCTTCAGCCCCCGCAGCGCATGCGACGCAATGGCCTGCAGCCCGTCGAACACCTGGAAAATCGCCGCGATCACCAGCAGCACCGAGACCAGCGAAGCAATCGCAGCATAATCGGGGTCGGACTCTTTCAGGAAAATGCGCATCACCAGCGCTGGTACGAACACCGGAATGGCCACCAGCACCAGCGGAATGGCAACGCCGATCACCATGCCGAGATTGCCCGCCTGCCTGGCCGCCGCCGCATCATCAGCCCCCGCCCAGAAAGCCACGCGCACCATGGCTGCTTCCGCCAACCCCAGCGATATGACGAACGGCACGGCAATCCACCCCATCACCACCTGATAGGAGGCAAGCTCAATCGGCCCCAGAATGCCCGACAGCAGCGAGGTCGCCGCAAACAGCGAGGATTCCAGCATAACGATCCCCGCCACCGGCAGCCCCAGCCACAACAGCGGCAGATATTGCCGCAAACCCCAGACAGTCCATCCGTGTGCGGACAGTTTTTCGCGCGCCACCAGCCAGATCGTATAGGCGCCGAGGCACAGGCACTTGAACCACATGGAAATCGACCAGGCGAGACCGGCCCCCGCCATCCCCAAGCGCGGCAAGCCAAAGTCGCCATGCACCAGCCCCTGCATCAAGCCATAGTTCAGCACCACGGTGAAAACGGTGATGCCCATGACAAAGCCCGTCCGCATCATCGCCGCCGCAAAGCTCCGCAGCACCCCAAACCAGATGATCGGCAACATGGCGAAGGCAAAGTTGAAGTAGTAGGGCGCCGCCAACCGCATCACCTGCGCGTCCTGCCCGCCAAGCCACAGTACGGTTCCCAGATTGAAGACGATGATGGTCACCACAATGCCAAGCACACTCGACAGCACCAGCCCGCGCAGCAGATGCGCCAGCGCATCTTGCCGCCTGCCCGCCCCCAGCGCCTCCGAAACCAAAACGCCCACCACCGAGAACAGCCCCATCAGCACGATGCACAGCTGATACGCCAGATCTGTCGAAATCCCCGCCGCCGCCAGCTCGATGGCCCCCAAGCGCCCAACCACCATCTTCGCCGTCACCACCATCAGCACGTCGGCCAGATAGGCAAAGATCAGCGGCAAAGCGATAATGAGAAGCGCCCTGGCTTCCTGTGTGCGATTGGGTTTCAAGGGTGAGGTACTTTCGGGTTGCGCCGACCCGCTTAGCGGCTTGGACTGGTTCGAGCAACCCTTGGACTCGTCATTGCCAAGTGGCCAGTGGGTCGCCGGATACAACACAAAAGCGGACGCCTACAGATTGAAATCGAGTGCGTCCAGTGTTTGAGTCCCGCTCAGGAAAATTCGCATATCGG
>JANLTS010000453.1:0-9704 GCA_031363045.1 Hyphomicrobiales bacterium | reverse complement strand
CACCGACTCGGCGTCGCGCGTCCTGCTGGCCATCGGCGATGCCACCGAGATCCTCACCCGCCGCCTCGAAGGCACATCGAACGAACTTGTCAATCACGTCGAGGGCGCCATTGCCACGGCGCTTGGCCGCTTTGAGCGGACCTCGACCGATCTCCGCAACCTCGTCACCGACACCAGCGCCTCGGTGCTGTCACAGCTCGACCAGCGTTCGCACGACGTCGTCAACCAGATGGACTCGGCACTCGGCACCGCCCATGGCAAACTCGACGAGACGACGCGGCTGTTCCAGACGCTGATCAGTCAGACCACGGACACTCTCGAGGACCGCGTCGGCGGCTCCACCGACAGCCTCAACACGATCATGACGGCGGCGGTGAACAATGCCACCAACCGTCTGGAAGAAGCCGCGAACCTCTTCCATACACTTGTCGAGCAGTCGACCGGCGGCGTTGAGACCCGCATCAACGCGTCGAATACCCTGCTGCAGGATCAAGTCACATCGGCGATGGCCGCGGCCACCGGCCGTCTGGATGAAACATCGCGCCTGTTCCAGCAGCTCATTGCCGGTGCGTCGGACGAGCTGGAAGCCCGTCTCGATGGCGCCGCCGAGCGCTTGAACAGCCACATGGGTTCGAACACCACTAACCTCGCTGGCGCCATCGACGGTGCGGCGGAACGTCTCTATGGCAAGATGGACGACACCATCAGCTCGGTTGCGGGCTCGCTCGATACTGCCACCAAAACCTTCCAGACGCTCATCGGCGGCACGGCGGGCGAACTTGTCAGCCGTCTCGATGGCTCGTCGCGCCAGCTGACTTCCGCGCTTGATACCAAGGTCAATGACGCGGTGACCCGCTTTGGCGCCGCCACCACCACCTTCCAGTCATTGATCGGCGGTTCCGCCGAAGACCTCGAACAGCGCATCGATGGCGCCGCCGAGCGTCTCTATGGCCACATGAACGCCACGGTCTCCTCGGTCTCTGGCAAGATCGACCAGGTCACCGCCGCCGTCACCGGCCAGTTGACCCAGACTTCAACCGGACTCACCAGCCAGATGCAAACGGTGAGCGCCTCGGTCAACGATTTGATCGTTACCACCAGCGGCACCATCGTGGCGCATCTCAAGGAAACCGCCGAGATCGTCAACCGCGAGATGACCGACTCGGGGATTGCTCTGGCCGAACGCATCGAGAACTCCGGTGGCCTCGTCACCGAAAAGCTCATCAGCGCCTCGGACAGTTTCGTCCACCGCATCGGCAAATCTCGCGAGGACCTTCTGGCGCTCCTCAATTCATCGGCGGGCGAAGTCACCAAGCGCCTCGAAGATACATCGATGCAGCTCTACAGCAGGCTCGACGGCACCACCGCCTCGATGACCGGCCAGCTCGAGCAGACGGCAAGCAAACTCTATACCCGTCTCGACCAGGTCTCGGCCCACATGGGCGGCGAGTTGGAGCAGACGGCCCAGCGCATCGCCGATTACATCAACACCACCACAGGAGAAGCCACCAGCAAGGTCGCCGTCACCACCGACCGCCTGACGCTGCAACTCGACCAATCTTCCAAGCAACTGGGGCAGCTTCTCGACCAGACTTCCGAACGCCTCGGCAGTCAGATCGACCAGGCCACCACTGAAATCTCAACGATCTTCGGCAATGGCACCGAAGTTCTGAACAAGAGCCTCGGCGGCACCTCCTCGAAAGTCACCGAACTCTTCGTCACCCACGCCGAAACGCTCAGCACAAGGATGGAAGCAACGGCGGGTAAGCTCACCGAACTGTTTGTCAATTCCAGCGACGATCTAACCGGACACCTCGAACAGACCTCGGCCCAGCTCTCGGGTCTGATGCAACAGACATCGGCCCAGCTGACTGGCCAAATGGAGCAGTCGTCGGCCAAACTGTCGGGTGTGATGCAACAGACATCGTCTCAGGTGTCTAGCCAACTGGAACAGAAATCGGCCCAGTTGTCAGGCCAGATGGAACAGACTTCGTCCAGGCTTTCCGGACTGTTCTCGGTCAATTCCGAGCAGCTGTCACAGACTCTCGATACCACCTGGAACAGCCTCTCGGGCCTCTTCAACACCAAGACCCAGACCCTGACCGAACAGCTAGGCCGCACCTCGGCCGATGTCTCGGCCCTGTTCTCGGCAAACACCCGGATGATGACCGAGCAGATCGATCAGACCGCGTCCGAAATGACCAACAGCTTCGCCGAAACCGCCGTGCGCGTTACCCGCCAGGTGAGCGAGGTCAATCAGCTGATGGTGAACCGTCTCGAGAAGACCTCGAACGACGTCACCGGACAATTGGACGAGGCCGGCAACGCTGTTCTGTCGCTGCTTGACAAGACATCGCGCGAACTGAACCAGCGCTTCGACGTCGCCAGCCATCTGCTCGAACGCGTTACCGGCGATCTCTCCGGCAAGCTCGAAGGCAGCAGCCAGAAATTCGCCCAGATACTCGACACCGCATCGACCCAGATCATCACCGATCTCGGCAAGGCCAGCAACGCCTTCTCCGAGGGCTTGGGCGAGACGACGATGCAGATCACCGGGCGGCTCGAACAGGATTCAGGCCTGCTGGTTGACCGCATCGATCAGGCAGCAGGTAAGCTCGAACAGGTCTCGGTCAACACCGCGGTCAAGCTCGACGAAGCCAACCGCAAGTTCTCGAAACACGTCGAGACCGCCAATACCTATCTCGCCGACCAGCTGTCGACCGCCGCCAGCGTCATGGACGAGCGCATCGAAACCGTTTCGATGCATTTGACCGGCAAGCTCGAGACCACCAGCTCGCGCGTCTCCGAGCGTCTCGACGATGTCACGCTGCTGGTCGAGCGCTCGCTCGACAAGTTCAACGGCGAGATGGAACGCGTACTCTGTAACCGCAAGACGGCACTGGACTCGCTCATCACCGATGCCGCCAAGCGCGCCACCGAGATCGACTCGGTGATGACCAGCTACATGAACCTCATCGAGGATTCACTGTCCGCGTCGGAATCGCGCGCCAAGGAAATCGGCCGCATCGTCGCCGAGCAATCGACGCTCGCCAGCCGCAACCTCGAGCAGGAAATCGAGAAGCTTGAATCGGCCTCCGGCGGCCAGATCAGCCAGGCCGCCCGCATGTTGCGCGATCAGCATGAGCGCGCCATGGCCTCGATGAACGAGATGCTGTCGTCAACCGCCACCGACTTCCAGCAGACAGCACAGGATATGCGCATCACCGCCCAGCAAGTGGTGAAGGATATCGATGCCGCAAGGAACGAGTTGAAGCGCTCGATCCTCGAACTGCCCGAAGAAACCCGCACCAACGCCGATGCCATGCGCCGCGTCGTGTCCGACCAGATCAGCGCCCTCAACGCATTGGCCGACGTGGTGAAACGCCAGACCGGAACGCTCGACATTTCAGGGCCGGGTGTTTCCCTCAGTCGAAGTTACCGGGACCCCTCACCGGGAAAAGCTGAGGGCGCCATGGTTCCTCCTCCGCAAAACGGAACCATGAGCGCCCAGGGATTGATCGCCGCGCGGAGCGAGAAGGCCGTTGAAAGCTTGAGTGTCAGGCAGCGGCTCGCCGCTCCGGCTCCGGCCCCTGTCGCCAAGACAGAGAAGTCGCGGCCACAATATCTGGCCGACCTGACCAAGGACATGGGCGTCTTGGTGAGCAAGCTCAATGCCGCCGCCCGCGACATCGTTGAAACCGTGGAAGGCGGCCTGCCGCGCGATCTCGAGAAGAAATACAGCGGCGGCGAAAAGGACATCTACACCAAGCGCGTGTTCGAGGGCCTCAACAAGCGCCTCGAGCGCACCATCGCCGAACGCTATCGCTCTGACCGGCTGATGCGCGCCCGGGTCGATAGCTACATCCGCCTGTTCGAGCGCATGCTCGACGGCCTCAGTGCGGCGCCCGGTAGCGAAGCGCTGGTCGAAGGCAGCCTTGCGGCTATCGAAGGCCGCATCTATGTGATGCTGGCCGAAACGGCAGGACGCATCCCACCCCAGGCCTGAGGTTTGAAACACCATGGACATCGCCAAACCCTATCTGCTGTTTCTTGGCGACGTCGAGGACCAGCTGGCCGCCAAGACCGCCATGGGCGTCGTCGACTGGCGGCCTGAATGGTGCGTCGGCCAATTGCGCCTGCCCGGCTGCAAGGCCGATACCGGCCTGCCCGACATGCGCCTTGAAGAGGCGGCAGCCAAGGGTGCGCGCACCATGGTGGTGGGCGTCGTCAATGCCGGCGGCGTGTTGCCCGATCACTGGGTGCAGGTGATTGTTGCAGCGCTTGCCGCTGGGCTTGATGTTGCGACCGGCCTGCACAAACGGTTGAACTCCATTCCGGCCATCGCCGCAGCCGCCGCGAAACATGGCCGCAAGCTGCATGACGTGCGCTTCTCGGATGTGAATTTCACCACCGGCAAGGGCACCAAGCGGTCTGGACTCAGGCTCTTGACGGTTGGCACCGACTGTTCGGTGGGAAAAAAATACACAGCGCTTGCCATCGACCGCGAGATGCACAAACAGGGCCTGAGTTCGGATTTCCGCGCCACCGGCCAGACTGGGGTTTTGATTTCTGGCCGCGGCCTGGCGCTTGATGCCGTCGTCGCCGATTTCATTTCAGGTGCCGCCGAGTGGATCAGCCCCGAGAACGATCCCGGCCATTGGGACATTGTTGAGGGCCAGGGTTCGCTATTCCACCCGTCTTTTGCCGGCGTCACCTTGGGCCTGCTGCATGGCGCCCAGCCCGATGCCTTCGTCGTCTGCCATGAGCCGACCCGCACCAAAATGCGCGGCGTCAAGCATGCGCTGCCCACCATTCAACACGTGATCGATCGCACAATTTTGGATGGCCAGCTCACCAACCCGAAGATCGCCTGCATCGGCATCGCCATCAACACCGAGCACCTCACCGATGAAGTGGCCCGCGCCTATTTGAAGGAAACCGGCGAAGCCCATGGCCTCCCATGTGTCGACCCGATTCGAACCGGTGTCGAACCGATTGTTGCTGAATTGATCCGCCGCTTCGGCCGCTGACATGCTGCAGCTTGTATTTGCCGCCGAGAGCTGGCCCATCGCCGGAAGTTTTACCATTTCGCGCGGCTCCAAGACTTCGGCCGATGTCGTCACGGTTTCACTCTCCGATGGCACCCATATCGGCTGGGGCGAATGCATGCCCTATCCGCGTTACGAGGAAACCGTACCGCAGGTGCTGGCGGCACTAGAGGCCGCCCGGCAGCGAATCGACACTGGCTTCGACCACGCCGATGTGCCTTCGCTCGTCGCCCCCCACGCCGCTCGCAATGCACTCGACTGCGCGCTGTGGGACTTGACGGCCAAGCAAACCGGCAAGCCGGTCTGGTCGCTCGCCGGATTGCCAGAGCCCCAGCCCACCATCACCGCCTATACCCTGAGCCTCGATACGCCAGAGGTCATGGGCGAAGCCGCCGGTCGCGCCAAAGCCCGCCCGCTGCTCAAGCTGAAGCTTGGCCGCGACGGCGATATCGCCCGGTTGAAACACATTCGTGCCAATGCTCCTGACAGCCGCCTGATCGTCGATGCCAATGAAGGCTGGACGCCGGATAACCTTGCAACAATGCTCGGTGCCTGTGCCGATGTGGGTGTTGAACTGGTGGAACAGCCATTGCCCGCCGGCAATGACGAGGCGCTCCGCCATCTGTCGCGCGCCGTCACCGTCTGCGCCGATGAATCCGCCCATGATGTGACGGGGCTAGACCAGCTCATCTGCAAGTATGACGCCATCAACATCAAGCTCGACAAGACCGGCGGCCTCACCGGGGCGATCGCGCTGGCGAAAGCAGCGCAAGCCCGCGACCTCAAGATCATGGTTGGCTGCATGCTGGCCACGTCCCTTGCCATGGCGCCGGCATTCCTGTTGTCGCCGCTCGCCGATTTCATCGATCTCGATGGCCCGCTGCTGCTGAAACACGATCGCGATCCAGGCTTCCGTTTCGACGGCAGCCTGATGTATCCACCGTCTAGTAAACTCTGGGGCTGACCCGCAGCAACACCACCGCCAGCCCGAAAGCTAAGGCCGAATAGAGCGCCATGACAAAATACGCGGCCCCACCCCACAACTCATAGAGCGGGCCTGAGGACCACATGGTGGCCGCCAGCAGCACGCCGCCACCCAGCATCGCGTACAGTCCCTGCACCGTGTTGCGCATATTCTCGGGCACGTTCTCGCGGATATAATGCATGGTGCCGAGATGGGTGAGGCCGAAGGAGCCCGCATGCAGCGCCTGCACTGCGAACATAAGGGCCAGCGGCGGCTCGAGCCCCATCACCAGCCAGCGGATGATGCCGCAGGCCGTGCCGATGACGATCAGCTTCACCGCGCCGAATTTTTTGTAGAAATGGTTGGAGAAGGCAAACATCAGGATTTCGACGATCACCGCCGTCGCCCACAGCTTGCCGATAGTGAACTTGGAATAGCCGAGATCGTCGTAATAAACCGAGCCAAAGGCATAAAGCAGGCCATGGCTTGATTGCCCGATGCTGGTGGCAGCCATGAAGATCACAAACATACTGGCGCTCACCAGCCCCAGCACCGCCGCCATGCTGATCGCTTGGCCGGTGCCTTTGCGGATGGCGGCGTCAGGCGGCAGTACCAGCGTCACCAGCGCCCCCAATCCTTGCGCGGCGGCGATCAGCAGAATCACATACTGAACCGGAATGACCTCGAGGAGCGCCCCGGCAATCAGGCTGCCAGCCAGGAAACTGAGCGAGGCCCACAGCCGGATGCGGCCATAGTCGATGCCATAATGCGCGCTGCCCTCCATCGCCATGACTTCCGTCAATGGTGCAATCGGTGCCAGCAACGCCGCCGCCAGCATCGACACAATGAGGATGGGAACGAACCCGCTCATGAAATGCAGCAGCAGATAGGATGCGCAGGTGCCGAAGGCCGCAGCGATGATGATGAAACGCCGGCTGCCGGTGGCGTCGGCCAGGAAGGTCGCCACCGGAATGGCGAGAATGCGGATCGCCATCATCATGGCCAAAACCAGCGCGATCTCAGCCTCGGTCAGCGCCTTGTCCTGCAGCCACAGCGGCAGGAACGGCAGTTGAATGCCGCTGCCGAGAAACAGGAAGGCGTTGAAGGCCGAAAGCCTGAGGCTGAAAATGCGCGATGACATGGGGTTCAGGAGTGAATGCTTTGGGCTCTAAACCAAAGATTCACCACTTGCCACAATAATGCCCGGCGGGTGGCCCTGCGCTGTGTGCAAGGGTCAGGTCAGGTGTGAGTGGAGTTAGCGTATGGCGTCCAATGACATGGTCGAAGTTCACGGCCTGAAACCGCAGGACTTTGAATCGATCCGCGATGCGGTGATGGAAACCCCGCGCGGCCGCTGGTTCCTCCATGAATATGCCAACCGCCTGCGCGGCAGCGAAACATCCGGCATCATCGACAGCATGAAACGCCTGGAAAACGCGGTTTCGGCCAATCACGATGCCCTGATGTCGCGCCTTGCCTCAGCCCTGGCGCACGAGGCGGCAACACCTTCCAGCCGCCCGCCGCAGGCCGATCTGGCGCCCAAGCACATGAAGTTCTTCAAGCAGGACGAAGAGATCTTCGAAGCCGCCCCCCAGGCGGCGATTGCCGCCGTGCCGGACGTCGCAAGACCGGAGCCCAAGCCCGAAATACCCAAGGGCGCCCGCGTCGTCATCCGCCGCGCCGGTGAAGTCTCAGCCGCTGCCGCTCCGCCGGAACCCCCAAGCGTCGAAATGGTTCAAGCGCCCGAACCGATGCCGTCGCCGCAACCCCTGCCGCAGTTTGATGCTATGCTGACAGCACCACCATCCGAGCCCGAAGCCGCCCCGAAGCGCCGCATCGTCATCATCCGCCATAAGCCCGGCGACCTGATCGACGTGCCGCTGCAAAACGAGATGTCGGCAACGGGTTAAATCTCCCGCCGCAAAATCCTTGCATAAAGCTCAGGATCGCAATTGCCGCCCGAAGCGATGATGCCGATATTGCGGCCCTTCGTGGCGATCTTGCCTGTCAGCACCGCAGCCAGCGTCACGGCACCACCCGGTTCCAGCACCAGCTTCAGCACTTCGAAGGCAAAGCGCACGGCGTCCGCCGCCTCGACATCGGTCACGGCGTAACCTTCACCCAGCAATCGGCTGTTGATGGCAAAGGTCATGGCACCGGGTTGCGGCGTCAGCAACGCATCGCAGATCGAGCCCGACGCCTTGGAGTTCTTCTCGCGCACGCCACTTCTGAGGCTCCGCGCCGTGTCGTCAAAACCGGCTGGCTCCACACTATGAACCTTGGTCGATGGCGACCTGGCTTCCATCGCCAGCGCCACACCAGCCGTCAACCCACCGCCCGAACAGCACACCAGAACATCGTCGAGCGACGCGCCGCGAAGCGCCGCCTCTTCCGCCAGCTCTAACCCGGACGTCCCTTGCCCCGCGATAATGTCACGGTGCTCAAACGGCGGCACCAACACGGCGCCGCGCACCTTGCAATAATGCGCGGCGATCTCCTCACGGCTTTCGGTCGCCCGGTCATAGGTAACGATCTCGGCGCCAAACCCCCTGGTATTGTCCTGCTTGATCAGCGGCGTGTCGGCGGGCATCACGATCAGTGCCGGCAATCCCTTGATCTGCGCTGCGGCGGCAACGCCTTGCGCATGGTTGCCGGAGGAATAGGCAACTACTCCGCCCGGCGTTTTCGCCACATCAAGTTGCGAGATGCAGTTCCACGCACCCCTGAACTTGAACGATCCGGTGCGCTGCAGGCACTCGGCCTTGATGAGGATGCGCCCACCGGTCAAGGCATTGAGCTTCACCGACTCGATCACCGGCGTCTTGACCGCCTGGCCCTTGAGCCGTTGGGCAGCCGCCTCGATTTCCTTAAACTCCGGCAGCTCCATCATCCCTCGCATCTTCCCGGTTTCGTCAGAGCATAGCGGAGACGCCAACGGATTTGCTAGAGATACAACGTGCAACCTCCGGAGCCCCCATGACCCGCGATCCGCGTTACGACATTCTCTTCGAACCCGTCCGCATCGGTCCACATGTGGCGCGGAACCGCTTCTATCAGGTGCCGCATTGCAACGGCATGGGTTACCGCGATGCCTCCGCTCTTGCTGCCATGCGCGGCATGAAGGCTGAAGGCGGTTGGGCTGTGGTTTGCACCGAGATGGTGGAAATCCACCACACGGCGGATGTTTCGCCCTACGTCGAGCTTCGCCTGTGGAGCGATCATGACATCCCGATGCTGGCCCGCATCGCCGACAAGGTGCACGAACATTCCTCGCTGGCTGGAATCGAGCTTTGTCATTCGGGCTACACCGCCAACAATCTCTCGTCGCGCGAAGTTCCAATGTCGGTTAGCCCGATGCCGACAGGAAGTTACTTTAACGATCCTATCCAGGCGCGCGGCATGGACAAGGAAGATATCCGAAATCTCCGCCGCGCCCACCGCAAGGCAGCGCTACGTTCCAAGCAAGCGGGTTTTGATCTGGTCTATGTCTATGCCGGCCACGGGCTCGGCATCTTCCAGCATTTCCTGTCGCGCGCCACCAACTTCCGCAATGACGAATATGGCGGCTCGCTCGAAAACCGCGCGCGCCTGCTGCGCGAAGTGATTGAGGATACGAAAGACGCGGTGGGCGACACCTGTGCCGTCCCCGTCCGCATCGCCATGCTCGAATTCCAAGGTGCAGCGGGCCTGGA
>JANLTS010000424.1:0-6356 GCA_031363045.1 Hyphomicrobiales bacterium | reverse complement strand
GCTCCTCGACGTGCTGCACAACCAGCATGCCGAAATCCTTGGCGTACATCAGCGCCCGGCGGAAAACATTGGCATTGGTCACCGCCCGCGTGCCGTCGGTGATGGCAACGGCACCTGCCTCTTGCAACCCGCCGATCTCGGTCATCAACTCGCCGCCGAGGCCCTTGGTGATGGCGGCCATCGGGGCAACGCGAACTGAAGCCGTGTCGCGCGCCCGGCGCATGATGAAATCGACGATCGCCGCATCATCGATCACCGGCTGGGTGTTGGGCATGACGATCATCGTGGTGACGCCGCCAGCGGCTGCGGCTTCCGAGGCGCTGGCCAGCGTCTCGCGGTATTCGGTGCCGGGTTCGCCGGTGAACACCCGCATGTCGATGAGGCCCGGAACCAGTGTGAGGCCGGAACAATCGACAATGGTTGTGCCACTGCCAGCCATCTCGCGCGTCACCTTGGGGCCGACGCTGAGAATCCAGCCACCTTCGATCAGGATGCCGCCCTTGCCGTTGAGCCCTTGCGCCGGGGCGATGATATTGGCGTTGATATAGGCGCGGCGGCCAGCGGCGCTGCGCGAGGCAGGCGTCATCATGCATTGCCTCCGCCCGGCATGTTGCGTGACAGCGCATCGAGCACCGCCATCCTCACCGCAACACCCATCTCAACCTGTTCGCGGATCACCGACTGGACTCCGTCAGCGACATCAGAATCGATCTCGATGCCCCTGTTCATCGGGCCGGGGTGCATCACCATGGCATCCGGCTTGGCAAGCTTCAGCTTCTCGGCATTGAGGCCAAAGAAACGGTAGTATTCGCGGATCGACGGCACGAAGGCTCCCGACATGCGCTCCAGCTGCAAGCGCAGCATCATCACCACGTCGGCACCCTTGAGACCCTCGTCCATCGAGCGGAAGACATCGACGCCGAAATTCGCAATTCCCGATGGCAACAGGGTAGAGGGCGCCACGACGCGCACCGTTGCCCCGAGCTTGCCCAGCAAATGGATGTTGGAGCGGGCGACGCGCGAATGCAGCACGTCGCCGCAGATCGCCACGGTGAGGCCTTCGAAACGCTTCTTGTGGCGGCGGATGGTCAAAGCGTCGAGCAGCGCCTGGGTTGGGTGTTCATGCTGGCCGTCACCGGCATTGATGACGGCGCATGACACTTTCTGGGCCAGCAGCTCGACCGCGCCCGAGGACTGGTGGCGCACCACCAGGAAATCCGGCTGCATGGCGTTGATGGTCATCGCCGTATCGATCAGCGTTTCGCCCTTGGAAACGGCGGAATTGGCGACCGCCATGTTCATGACATCAGCGCCCAAGCGTTTGCCGGCGATTTCAAACGAACTCTGTGTGCGGGTGGAAGCTTCGAAGAACAGGTTGACCTGGGTGCGGCCCTGCAGAACGCTGTGGCGTTTGTCGATCTGGCGGCTGACCTCGACATAGCGCTCGGCGAGATCAAGCAGGGCAATGGCTTCGAAGGGGGATAAATCGTCGATGGCCAGCAGGTGCTGGCACTTCAGAAGTGGCGTCCGGTGATCGCTGGTCATTAAAGCCGGGTGTGTAGGGGCGAATCCGCTTTCCGGCAAGGATGAAATGCGGGTTATGGACAGGCTCCCCGGCTTGAGGCAGTTTCCAACCGGGAACGGATTGGAGACAGCACATGGGAAAGACCAGGCTTGAAGCCTTCAGCGATGGTGTGATCGCCATCATCATCACCATCATGGTGCTTGAACTCAAGGTACCACACGGCGATGATTTTGACGCAATTACAAAACTTTGGCCGATATTTCTCTCCTATGTCCTGAGCTTTATCTACATCGGCATCTATTGGAACAACCATCATCATTTGATGCACACCGTCCACAAGGTGAGTGGCGGCATCTTGTGGGCAAATCTGCATCTGCTGTTCTGTCTCTCCCTCATCCCGTTCACCACCGGCTGGATGGGTGAGAATCACTTCGCAAAGCTGCCAATCGCCCTTTATGGCGTGAACCTGCTGGCCTGCGCCTTGGCCTATACTGTTCTGGCGCAGGCGATCATCGCTCTGCACGGACAGCAATCGGAACTTGCCGTGGCCATGGGCAAGGATTGGAAAGGCAAGGTTTCGCTGCTCACCTATGTGGCAGGTATCGCCCTGGCCTTCGTCAGCCCATGGATTTCGGGCACCTTGTATATCGGGGTAGCACTGATGTGGCTGATTCCCGATCGGCGAATCGAGCGGACTCTCAGCTGACAGGTTCAGGAACGATGACCGATAACGCAGCCCAAGAGGCCTTTGCGCTCACCACCTCGCGCGGCTTCGAATCCTGGTTGGCAGAATCTGGCGGTTCGCTGGCTTTCACAACTTATCAGGCTGGAAAGCTGTTTTTTCTGGGCCTCAAAACTGGCGGCAAGCTGGCGGTGTTCGAGCGCAGCTTTGCCCGCTGCATGGGATTAGGTGTGAGTGCTGACGCGCGCAGCCTGCTGCTCGCCACCCATTATCAACTGTTGCGCTTCGACAATGCCGTGCCGCCGGACCAGCAAGCCAATGGCCACGATGCACTCTTTGTGCCGCGCGTGGCATGGATTACTGGCGACCTCGACATCCATGACGTGGGTTTTGGTGCGAACGGAAAACCATTGTTCATCAATACGTTGTTCTCATGTCTTGGTGAAGTGGAAGAAGGCTGGAGTTTCCGCCCTGTGTGGCAACCGCCATTCGTCACGAAGCTCGCGGCGGAAGACCGCTGCCACCTGAACGGCATGGCGATGGAGGCTGGTGTGGCACGATACGTCACCGCCGTGTCTCGCTCCAACGTGGCCGATGGCTGGCGCGACCGCCGGGCTGATGGCGGCGTGATAATCGACGTGGCTCGCAACGAGGTGGTGTGTGAGGGCCTGTCGATGCCACATTCGCCGCGGCTGCATGATGGCAAACTGTGGGTGCTGAACTCAGGTGCGGGCGAGTTTGGATATATCGATAAGGCGGCGGGACGGTTTGTCGCCGTCGCCTTCTGCCCGGGTTATTCGCGGGGTCTCTGTTTCATCGGAAGATACGCCATCGTCGGGTTGTCGCTGTCACGCGACGTCCGGACGTTCCAGGGCTTGCCGCTTGATGCGTCACTTGCCCGCAATGGTGCCGAGGCCCGTTGCGGTCTGGTGGTCATCGACACGGTGAGCGGCGATACCATTGCCTGGGTTCGCATTGAAGGTGTAGTGCGCGAACTTTATGATGTCGCGGTTCTTCCCGGAGTTCACAACCCATCAGCACTGGGGTTCAAGACCGATGAGATTGCGCGGGTCATCAGCATCGCGGATGGTTGAAGGGATGTGGCGATCATGCCCGTTCGGAACTGCCGGGTAGGTTGTGCTGACCACAAAATGATCTCATTTGGTGGCCAGTGTTCCAGCCTGTTTGAAGGGGTAAAAAGTCATGGCATTTGATCTGGCAGCAAGTTCCGAAAATGTGCTGACCGGCATGTTCCTGGCGCGGGCCATATATGGCGCCGAATATATCGATCAGGCCTTCTGGGTCGGCGGCGACAATGATGCCGAGAAGGCCGATGACTATCGCGGCTATGTCGAGTCGCAAGGGAATTGGAAAGTTCTCGACGAGTCCGATTTTGCATCGTTCAATGATCGTGGCGGCGAGGCCGGATTCACCAGCAACGGTCTTTACGACGCCAAAGTCTATGGGCCGACCTCGTCGTCCTACGATGCCCAAGGCTTGCTGGCAGTGAAAGACAACGACACACTGGTGCTGACCTTCCGCGGCACCGACGGCAAGGACCCGGCGGTCGAAAATGGCCAGGCCTTTACCGGGGCTGGGCTTTCAAGCCACTACAAGGCTTTCAAACCGCTGATCAACGCCGCCTACCAGTATTTGCAGGATCATCCCGAAATCACCGACATCGTGGTTTCTGGCCACAGCCTCGGCGGTGCACTGGCTGATGTGTTCGCGCTCGTCGATGCTGAACGGTTTCGCGATCTGCGGCCGGACGGCCTGACCATCGTTTCGGTGGCGTCTTCCGGTGTGCCCAAGGACTTGCCGTTCTACCTGGGTGGGATCGACCCGGACGCTGCGACACTTGTGGACAAGGTGATCGTCGATATTTTTGGCGTCGAGTTCGTAACTCAGGAAATCCGTAGACTTCATTTGCCGGATGATTATATCTCAATCTCGAACACCAAAGACCGGGCGCATTTTCCGAATGACTTTCCGGATTTTCCGGAAGATTTCGGTCTGGTGCCAATCATCGCCCTCAAGGACAACCTGCAATTTGGCGGCGATTTGCTGTTTCGCGTTCCGAACATCGACAACAGCGATGTCCAGTACTATTCGGTTTTCGACCACCCGTTGGACTTCCGCGGCATGGGTGGCCAACACAACAGCGCGCTGTTATGGGCCAACTTGCAGGGTCTCCTGGCGGACGGGTTGTTCCAGTTCTACGACGGCCAGTCCCTCACGGCGGGCATCACCAGCTACAAACATGTGCCGGATTACAATGGCAAGCCGGTGTCGCTGTTTCTTGGTTACATCCATCTCAACAATCCCAACATCATTAATGATCAAGGCGATCGCGCGCTGAACGGAAGGGATGGCAACGACTATATCCTTGGCCTTGACGGCAACGACACGATGGATGGCAGTGGTGGCGCCGATCTGCTCTCGGGCGGCAAGGGCCATGACAGATTGCAAGGCGGCAATGGCGCTGACGTACTTTCAGGTGGCCTGGGTGGTGATGTTCTCAAGGGTGGCGGCGCGGGCGACACATTCCACTATGGCAGCACGCGGGAGTCTTCGGCCGGCGGCGATGCTGATCAAGTGCAAGAATTCGACATTGACAGGGATCAGATCGATGTCTCCGACATTGATGCGCAAGCGGGCCGCGCGCACAACCAGACTTTCAATTTCATTGGCAAAGCTGGCTTCAGCGGCGAAGGCCAGGTGCGGGCCGTTCAAGTCGGACATGACACGCTGCTGCGCTTCAACACGGCAGGCAATGGCGGGTCGGAAATGGAAATCCTGCTGCGCAATATCGATGCGGGATCAATCGACGCCGACAACTTCATCCTGTAACGCCCGCCAGGTAGAGTACCAGCGGGATTGTGATGGCGGCGGCAATCACCTGAAGGGTCAGGATGTTCGCCACCATTGGTGCATCACCTCCCATTTGCCGGGCCAGTACATAGGCACCGGAGCCGGTCGGCACGGCGCCACAGAGGAGCGCCACCGCGAAGGCTTCACCGGTTACTCCCATCAGCATCAGGCTTAAGGCCATGAGCAATGGCATGACCAGCAGCTTGAGGATGGTTGCGGCGGCGAGCGGCGGCCAAGCCGACATGGCGTCGCCCAGCCGCAGGCCGGCGCCGACGGTCAACAGCGCCAACCCAAGCGCGCCTCGGCCGATCATGTCGAGAACCTGAAATCCCATGGCTGGCAGGGCAAGGCCCGAGACCTGCCAGGCAACGCCGCCAAGCGAAGAAAACACAAATGGATTGCGGATGATCGAAAGCGCCATGGTCTTTGCATCAAGCTTTGTTGCTTGCGCAAAACGCGACATGACGATGACGCAGAGGATGTTCAACAGCGGCGTCATCGCGGCGGCACTCACCGCCGCCAGTGACAGGGCCTTGGGGCCAAACTGCAATGGCACGATGGCAAAGGCGATGAACGTGTGCCAGCGGGCTGAGCCCTGAACCAGACTGGTAAATTGCGGTCCATCGAGCTTGAGTGCCGCCATGACCGACCGATGGAAGACCAGCAGCAGGGCAAACATCGCGCACACCGCAAGAATCATCGCCAACGCCATCTGCAACACCGGCACATTCGAAAAATCCGCGGCGGCGATTTCCTTGAAGATGATGGCCGGGAACAAAACGAAATAGCAGAGGCGTTCGAGCGCCTGCCATTGGTCGTCATGAATCACGTTGAAGCGCTTCAGGCCAAAGCCAACCAAAATGACGACAAAGACAGGCAGGAGGGCGAGAAAGACCGTGGTCATCGAAGCGAATCCAGTGCCGCCTGCAGGATCCAGGCGGCAGCCAGTTTGTCGATGACTTGGTCGCGCTTGGCGCGCGAGGCATCGGCCTGGATCAGCATGCGTTCGACGGCGGCGGTCGACAGCCGTTCATCCCAGAAAACAACGGGCACCGGCGACAGCCGGGCAAAGTTGCGGGCAAACGCCCTGGTCGATTGGCAGCGTGGCCCCTCGCTTCCATCCATGTTGACGGGAAGGCCGAGCACGATGACACCGATGTTTTCGGCCGCCGCAATAGCGATCAGGCGCCCGGCATCGGCAGTGAACTTGGCGCGCTCGATGGTTTCGATGGGCGTGGCGATGGTGCGGGTGCGGTCGCTGGTGGCAACGCCAATGGT
>JANLTS010000379.1:0-9748 GCA_031363045.1 Hyphomicrobiales bacterium | reverse complement strand
AGGACCGTCGATGGCCAGGTCATGGCCAAGATCATGCAGCGCCAAACCTCCAAGACCCTCGAACTCGCCTCCTTCAACCCCAGCCACGCGACAAAGGTGCTGGACATGAAGGACGTCGACTGGATCGCCAGAATTATGTGGGCCAGCCAGTAGGTCGAAAGTGCAAGTGGGGTTTTGATGGCGGCTGATGGGAGTTTCGATGCGCTCCAAATGCTTGAGGACGCCTGTTCCCAGCACAACATGCGTCTCGATCTACTCGTAGCGGAAACGGCGCTTTGGGCCCATCCAGCAGTACATCGTCGCCTCGTCAACCAAAGGCAATCTGCTGCATTCTATCCGCATGTCCGTCGGGTCAATGTGAGCAAAAGAGAAATTAGAGGGCAAGTCATTGATGGCGTTAGATTGGACGACAACACCTTCGCCAACAGAGCTATCAAAGTTGCCCTCGGCATTCACCGAAAGAAATTAATCGGATTCGAGTGCTGTCATATTTGGCCAAAGACTTGTTATGATACACGCTATCACACGGCCATTGCTAACTTGGTGCTTTTGCCTCGCGCGTTGGCTGGCCTGACTGACCACAATCTCGGCATCCAAAGAGCTATCCAGTTTCGCGCCTTTGAGCTTTACAATTGGTATCCGGATGAGCAACAGCGACCTGAACGGCCACAGAATTATCCGGAGAACTGGCGCGAACCTATGGCTGACCCTGACGCTCCAGAAGGCTCGGCCCAGCTAAATCCCCCAGTTCGCCTGAATGCCCCGGCGAAAGTCAATGACAACGACCCAGTGTCGATCCAGAAGATTCAAACTTGGGCACACAAACCCGGCTCAAACGTTCACTCAATCATCGCCATTGTCGCTCGCCGCAATCCTGTTTTCCGTACTCAACTGGTGCAAGAGATTCAGAGGCTAGGAATCTCCAGAAATGCGTATGGCGCTGTCGCTAGTCTAATGACAAATCTTGGGAACAACTATGGTCGTGTATTTGTAGAAGACAACAAAGGTAACTTGACGTTTCATCCCAGCCTCACGAAAGAAATTGCGAAGCATAGTTGGACAGCTCCTACCCCTCAAACTCAGCCATAATAGCCCAGTCAGTAAGACATTCCTTCGCATTCACTCAAGACTCGATCTCAGATCCACCATCCTCACCAATATCATTCAGGCGGGATAAACCGGCAATGTGATGTTTGGATTCTTTGGGTAAGCGGAGCAGATTAACCGCCACTATTTCACTTCTCCCAACTCGGCGTAATCCTCTTCAGCTTGACCAAAGCCGGAATCTTTTTCGCCGGCCTGGCGAGCCACGACACAAATGCGGCCCAATCCTTGGCCGGTATCATCACGACCCGTCGATCCAACACATCCGACTCGTCTAGCTCCGGCATCGTTCAAACACCCACCAACTCGCCCCTAACCGCTTTGGCAATCAGCGCTTGCGTGTTTGCAATCCCATAGAGCGCCACGAAGCTGCCGAAGCGCGGGCCTTTTTCTTCGCCGAGCAGCACCTGATACAGCATGTTGAACCAGCTCTGCGCCACACCGACTGAGCCATCCTTCTGTGTTGTCTTGTAAGGATCGCGGCGGCCGATGTCGTAGACCTTCTGTTGAATGGCTTCCGCTGTCGATCCTTCCGGCAGCGTGCCGATGGCCTCGGCGAGATCGGTCAGCGCCGAAACCTCTTCCTCCGTAGGCAGACGATATTGCTTCTTGGGGCTAACGAAATCGTCAAAATACTTGAGCGCATAGCCGGTCATCGCATCCAAGCGCGGATGTGTTTCCGGCGTCAAATGCGGTGAATAGCGTTGAATAAAGCCCCACAACGCCTGCTTATCATGCGCGTTAGCGACGGCCGCCAGGTTCAGCAACAGAGAAAAGGTAATGCCGCCCTCTTCCGGCAATGGCGGTTGGCCCTGGTGAATGTGCCATGCCGGATTCATCAGCCGGTCAACAGGCTTGTCCAGTTGCCGTTGATAGGCGCTCAAGTAAGCCGCGTAATCGTCAACAGCGCGCGGAATGACATCGAAATACAGCCGCTTCGCCTCGCGTGGCTTGTTGTACATGAACAGCGACAGCGAATTGGGGTCGGCATAGGTCAGCCATTCGTCAATGGTGAGCCCATTGCCTTTCGACTTTGAAATCTTCTGGCCGATATCGTCGAGGAACAATTCATAGACATAATGCTCCGGCGCTTCGGCGCCGAGGATCTCGCAGATCCGGTCATAGATCGGCGCATTGGTCTGGTGGTCCTTGCCGAACATCTCGAAATCAACGCCCAGCGCCGCCCAGCGCATGCCGAAATCCGGCTTCCACTGCAACTTGGTGCGGCCACCGCGCACGTCGAGCGTCACATCGGTTCCGTCCTCGTCGGCAAAGGTGATGGTGCCTTGATTGGCATTCACAGCCTTCATCGGCACATAGAGTACGCGGCCCGAAATCGGCGAGATCGGCAGGAAGGGCGAATACGTCGCCTGGCGTTCGGCTCCCAGCGTCGGCAGCATGACGCCCATGATGTCGTCGAACTTCTCCAGCGCCCGGATCAGCATGCCGTCGAACTTGCCGGACTTGTAATAGTCGGTGGCGCTGGCGAATTCGTAATCAAAACCGAAAGTATCGAGGAAGCGCCGCAACATTGCATTGTTGTGGTGGCCATAGCTTTCAAACTCGCCATAAGGGTCCGGCACCACGGTCAAGGGCTTGTGCAGATGCGGCTCGAGGAATGAACGGTCCGGCACATTCTCCGGAATCTTGCGCATGCCATCTATGTCGTCGGAGAAACACAGGAGCCTCGTCGGAATATCGCACAGCAATTCGAAGGCGCGCCGCACCATCGTCGTGCGTGCCACCTCGCCGAAGGTGCCGATATGCGGCAATCCGCTCGGCCCATAACCGGTCTCGAACAGCACTTCCTTTTTGCCTGTGCGCTTGACCCGCGCCACCAGCTTCCGCGCCTCCTCGAAAGGCCAGGCCTTGGATGTCTGTGCGGCGTCGCGGAGGGCTTGGGCGGCGGTCATGAGGATGGGCTTCCGGGTGAACAGGGAGCCGGTTCTTTAGGGACGGCGGCGTCCGAGGTCAATCTCAGGCGATGAGTTCCGAAACCGCCAGCCCCAGCGACACCACGGCACCCCCAAGCCCCCACCAGCGCCAGCGGCGGAGCTTCGCCGGGGCATCGGCCCGCCGCCCGATCAGGAACAAGCTGAGGTTCACGGCAGTGAAGATCAGCAGCATCACGAAACTCGTCAATTCTGCCAGCTGCAGCAGCGGCACGAACAGCCCCATCCCGGCAATCGCCACTGAGAGCATGGCAATGGCCCGCACCGGAGTCTGCCGCGATGCATGCAATCGGCCGATCGCTTCCGGCAACATGGCCTCACGCGACATCCCATAGATGACCCGGCTGGCCATGACGATCTGCACCAGAATGCCGTTGACCATGGCAATCGAGGCCATGACGGCGATCGGCGTGCCGGGCCAGCCAGTGATGGCGGCAAAGAGATCGGCCAATGGCGCCTTGCTGGCCACCAACTGGGCGCGGTCCGGATAGGCGGCGGCCACCACGGCAACAGCCACATAGATTGCCACCGAGATCACCAGTGTCAGGATGATAGCCAGCGGGATGGTGCGCGCCGCATCGCGGGTTTCCTCCGCCATGTTCTCGATGTCCTCGAAACCGATGAAGGCAAAGAACGCCACGAAGGCGCCACCGAACACCGCCGTCCACATCGTGCCGTCGCTCGGCAGCGCCAGCAGGCGCGGCAATGCTTCCGATGACAACGCCATGGGTGCACCCGCCACGATGACGATGAGCAGCGTTCCGGCTTCCAGCACGGTGATGATAGCGGCGAACGCAACACTCTCGCGAACCCCCGCCATCGCCACGCCCGACAGCAGAACCAGCACCACAACCAGGCTCATCGGTTCCGGCAACCCCGAAAAACTTTCCACATAACGCGCGAACGCAAGGGCAATCACCGCACTCGAGGTAATCGCCACCGCGATGACGCCATAGCCAATGATGCGGCCGGCCATCTCGCCGATGCCATTCTTGACGAAGATCGCCTCGCCCGCCGCGCGCGGGAATGCGCTTGCCAGCACCGCATAGGAGAAGCCGGTGAATGCCGCGACGCCGCCCGCCACCAGAAAGGCCAGCGGCGCATGATCGCCGGCGATGCCGACAATCTCGGCAATCAACGCGAAGATGCCGGCACCAATGGTGACGCCGACACCATAGAACACCAGCCACGGCAGGCTCAGCACACGGCGCAGGCCTGCCTGCTGTGTCTCGTTCGTCATCATGCCCATGGCATTGGCTTAAGCCAGGCCACGCGCATGACCATTGATTGAGGTCAACCCAAATGCGTCTTCAGGAACGCCACGGTGCGGCCCCAGGCGAGGTCGGAGGCTTCTTTATTATAGCGCGCCGCATTGGCATCGTTGTTGAAGGCATGATTGGCGCCTTCGTACATATGCAGCTCATAGGCCTTGCCATTGGCTTTGAGCGCCGCCTCATACGCAGCGATCCCGGCATTGATGCGCTCATCGAGCTCGGCATAATGCAGCATCAGCGGCGCGGCAATCTTCGGAACATCCTCAGCCTTGGGTTGGCCGCCGTAATAGGCGGCACCAGCCTTGAAATTGGCATCCGCCGAAACCGCCAGCGCATTCACCTGGCCGCCGCCCCAACAGAAGCCGATGGCCCCCACCTTGCCGTTGGACCCGGCGAGGCTCATCAGTCCCGCCACCGCGGCTTGCGAGAAGGCAACCACATCCGGCCGCTTCAACTCGCCGATCATGTCGCGCGCCTTGTCGGCATCATCAGGCGTACCGCCAGCAGGCGTCAGATAATCAGCGCCAAAGGCAATGAAGCCCTCCTTCGCCATGCGCCGCGTCACATCCTTGATATGCGGGTTGAGGCCGCGATTCTCGTGAATCACCAGCACGCACGCGTATGTCCCTTCGGCAACCGGCCGCACCAGATAGCCCTTGATGCCGGGCGCGATCTCGGCCATCTCGGCCTTGATGGCCGGATCGTTCTCGGCCACCACTTCAGCCTGCGCGTAGTTGTTTTCCAGAACGGGAAGAATTGCAGTCGCCGCTGCGGTGCTTCCCGCCAACAGCGTCAAGCGCTCCATGAAATCCCGGCGATTCATGGCGCCATGGGTGTAACGATCAAACAAGGTAATGAATTTCTGGTCCATTGTCGTGTTCCTCTTCCGTTCAGCTGCCAGCTTCTTTAAACGAAACAGAATGGCAAAGGGATGACATTGGATTCGACTTTACGCACCGCCGTCACCTCCGGCATGGGCGCCATGATCGGCGCACAACGCTTGGGCCCGGCCCAGGCGCTTGAGCAACTGGCGGCGGCTCCGCATCTGATCTGCCATTCGGCCTTCCTGATCGAGCGGCTGGGCGTGGCCGCCCAAGCCTCGCGCGCCGCCATTCGCGCTGCGAGGGACCAACGTCATTATGATGTCGCCGAACTCTTCGCCTTCACCTGCCCCGCCCGCTTTGCCACGCCTACGCCCTCAGGCCTTGCCCGCTCGCTGGCCCTGGAACCGGGTGCTGACGATGAGGCAACGCTCCGCCTCATCGCCGATGATCTGCTGAACCGTCTCGCCAACCGCCATTATCCGCTGTTGCGCGAAGCTGCCGAGAACGCCAGCTTCCTCATCCGCGCCAATTGGCCGTGGGCGAAACCCGTGCTTGCGGCGACCCTCAAGGCCAACCCGAAACTCGATCCGGGTTCCTTTGCCACTGGCCTCAACGCCTGGGACCGTGTCGAGGAATGGGAAGACGACGGCGGCCGCGCGCCCGGACGGCAGGACGCCATCAACCCACAGGAAGCGCAAACTTTCCTGCGCGAAATTCTTGGGAGCGATGCCGAACACCGCGCCGCCCAGAGCGACTATGCCGGTGCCGCCACCTTCGCCTTCCAGCCGCGCCAGCGCAAAGAGATCAACAACATCCTGCTGGCCGAGGCCGGCACCGGATTGGGCAAGACGCTCGGCTATCTGTCCCCCGCCTATCTCTGGGCGAAGAAAAATAACGCACCGGTGTGGATCTCGACCTACACCAAGAACCTGCAACGCCAGCTCGATCAGGAATCGGCCAGGCTCATCGCCGATCCGGAAGAACGCCGTACACGGATCGTTATCAGGAAGGGCCGCGAGAACTATGTCTGCCTCCTCAACATGCAGGAGGTGTTTGGGCGCTTGACGTCCGCCAATCCGCGCACCGCCTTGCTGGCCGCCCTGATCTCACGCTGGGCAAGGTTCACGCGCGACGGCGACATGGTGGGCGGCGATTTTCCCTCGTGGATCCTGTCACTGTTCAATGACCTGAGTTTCGATGGCGAGACCCGTGGCGTCACCGCGCAATCATTGGGCCTCACCGACAAGCGCGGCGAATGCATCTATGCCGCTTGCCCGCATTACAAGCGCTGCTTCATCGAACGTTCGGTCAGGGCCGGCCGCAACGCCTCGATCGTCATCGCCAACCACGCGCTCGTCCTGCATCAGGCAGCGGTTGATCATGCACTGGGCGTTGCCACCACCGAGGAGGAGGAGGCAGCCCCCGGCGGCATCCGCCGCATCGTCTTCGATGAAGGCCATCACCTGTTTGATGCCGCCGACTCTGCCTTCTCCGGCCACCTGACAGCCCTTGAAACCGCCGAGCTTCGCCGCTGGCTGAGAGGTCCCGAGGCCGAGCGCCGCCGTGGCCGCGGCCTTGCCGATCGCATCGGCGATCTGCTGGGCGAGGATGACAATGCCGAGAAGTTGTTGCAGCAGGTGCTCCGCGCTTCTGGCGCCCTTCCCGCTCCTGGCTGGACGAGGCGCGTGCAGGCAGGCCAGCCAGATGGTCCGGCCGAAACGTTCTTGAGCCTCGTCCGCCAGCAGGTTCTGGCCCGGGCCGAACAGAATGGCGGCGGCAACACCATCGAGACCGATTGCCAACCACTGGTCGATGGCCTGAGCGCTGCGGCAGGCGAACTCGCGGCGGCCTTGATCGACTTGAAGCGCCCGATGACCGGGCTTGCCAACGCGCTGGCCAAGAAACTTGACACGGAGGCGGAAGAACTTTCCACCAACGAGCGCGGCCGCATCGAGGCTCTCGCCCGCTCCCTGAAGCGCCGTGGCGAACTGATGGTCGGCAGCTGGATCGACATGCTGCAGCACCTGCTCGAAGAAAAGAATCCGCTCTTCGTCGCATGGTTCGACATCGCCCAAGCCTTCGGCCGCGAGCATGACGTCGGCCTGCACTCGCACTGGATCGACCCGACCGAGCCGATGGCGCTGGCCGTGCTGAAACCCGCCGATGGCATCGTCATCACCTCCGCCACCCTGAAGGACCGGCCGCCGGATGTGCCCGACGATTGGGCCAACGCCGAAATGCGCACCGGTGCCGTGCACCTTCCCTATCCGGTGAAGCGCCAAAGCTATGACTCGCCGTTCGATTACAAGACGGTCGCCCGCGTCATCGTGGTGACCGACGTCAACCGCGAGGACATGGACCAGGTCGCCGCCGCCTATCGTGAATTGTTCTTGAGTGCAGGCGGCGGTGCGCTGGGCCTCTTCACGGCCATCGCCCGGCTGCGCGCCGTCCACAAGCGCCTGCTCAGGCCTCTGGCGGAAGCAGGCTTGCCACTCTACGCCCAGCACGTCGACCCCATGGACACCGGCACCCTCGTCGATATGTTCCGCGCCGAACGCGATGCTTGCTTGCTGGGCACCGATGCCGTGCGCGACGGCGTCGACGTACCGGGCGATTCCCTCCGCCTCATCGTCCTCGACCGCGTCCCCTGGGGCACGCCCACCATCCTCGAACGCGCAAGAAAAGAAATGTTCGGCGGCAACGCCTACACAGATATGGTCGTCCGCCTCCGCTTGCGCCAGGCCTTCGGCCGCCTGATCCGCCGCGCCGGCGACAAAGGCACCTTCGTCATCCTCGACCCGCGCTTGGCGACAAGATTCACGACGGCCTTCCCGCCGGGCGTCACGATTTCAAGGGTGGGATTGGTGGAGGCGATTGAGTTGGTGAAGAGCAACTGACTCCATCCCCATTCCCGTCATGCCAGCGCAGGCTGGCATCCCGCTTCCTCATTGCCACCACAGCGGGATCCCAGCCTTCGCTGGGGTGACGAAATTTCTCACACTACAGGTTTGAGTCGTCCTGACTTCAAATCAGAAAGGGCAACAAGCCGGCCCCTGAGTTCGTCTTCTGAAAGAAACCCCTCTCTGAAAAGTTTCCGCATAAAGTCCTCAGCAATCATATTCCCTTTTATGTTGTTAGCTTCGCGTGACGCAGCGACTATGTTCCGGTAGCCATTGCCCCCTCCCGGTCGCGAGATCACGTGTTCTGCCACAAACGAATTGCTATCAATTTCCTTCAGTGTGTAGAAGCATCGAAAGTCCTCTCGCTCGAGAATCTTCTGACGATTTTCGGCGACACCGAAGAAATCCATGTCTTCGATATCTATTGAAGTAGCAGTCTCGGGGGGCGGGACAATTCCCGATATTTCTCTCGGGAGGAAAAGTTTCAGTCTTTGCCCACGATGTTCTGTCTGAATGATTCTGATGCACTCTTTGGCCTCAAGACTTGCCAACTTCTTGTAGATAGAAGCTTCGGACATCGGTGTCCCATCGGACCCTATGCCACAGGCCATTCTTGTGCGGGCTGATTTGAAGCCAATCACTACCTCATCCAGACCAATCAATCTGCTATGCCTGAAGATGTAGAGGTAGACTGCTTGCTCGTATGTATCCAACCGAGGAGCCATATGATCCTGAAACTGAACCCAGAATTCGTGTAGTTCATTGCTTTCCAAGATGGCCTCCGGGATGCGAGTTGACCGTTTAGTTCTCCAGTAGTTGCCCGACCTAGACAACCCCCTTCTCTTCCCTTAACTCCTCCCCAAAACGGGAGTCCCCTATGACCGGCACCATTTCCACCGAGCAGGCGCTCATCTACACCATGGTCACCATGTCGGGTGTCGAAGGCCGCATCAATTCGATCGAACTGGCCGAGATCGGCCACATCGTCAAGCATCTCCCCGCCTTCCGGCATTTCGACGAGGCGCGGCTGACGACGGTGGCCCAGGAAGTGGGCGAAATCCTCGCCGAGTCCGAGGGCCTGAAAGCCGTGCTCGGGCTGGTGAAGGAAGCGCTCACGCCGAAGCTGCGCGAGACGGCCTATGCGCTGGCCGTCGAGGTTGCGGCATCCGACATGGCGGTGGGCAAGGAAGAACTCCGTTTCCTCGCCATCCTGCGCGATACGTTCGAACTCGACAAGCTCGTCACCGCCGCCATCGAACGCTCGGCCATTGCCAGGTATCAGACGGAGTAAGGGGCCCTCATCCGCCCTTCGGGCACCTTCTCCCATGGCGTTGCCACGGGCGAAGGCACATCACATTGGCCGCCATCTCCCGCCGCAGGTGGGAGAAGGTCCCGAAGGGGGATGAGGGCCTCTTCACTTTGTGCTTGACAGTTTATTCCTAATATGACTATAGTCCTTGCATTCCATCCCCTTTGGGGTCCTGCTCATGACGGTGAGCTCGGATGGGGTGGAATGGCAGGCCTGCGGGTTCTGGCTAACGTGGCTGGAATTCCCGGGGGCAGGCGGAGAGCCCCGGGGATACTACGATCCCCGCGCCGCTTAAGGCAGTTAGGTTCCCTCAGACGGGAGTTCCGAAGTGCTCTCCGTTTTCGCGAAGAAGTCCTGCCGGATTTCGGGCGCTGCTTGGCGCTAT
>JANLTS010000338.1:0-3694 GCA_031363045.1 Hyphomicrobiales bacterium | reverse complement strand
CCTCCTCGTCTGCTTCCGGGGCATGGAAGACGGTTTTCTCCACCGCCGTTTCCGCCTCGCCCGTGGCGTTCAGTTCCTCGACCTTGAATTCAAAGTCGCTCTTCTCGTGCTTCAGAACGTCATGGTTCATCGTCGATACATAGATCTTCACAGCTTTCAGTTTGTCGGGCTCGACAGCGATCTCGATGGTCTCGCGCGGTGCGTCTTCCTCACCGACCATTTCCATGGTGGCACCATGGAGTCCATTCATCGACAGCCGGAACGTCCGCAGTTCCTGCTTCTGGTTGAGTATCTTCACCGTGTAGCCATTGCGGATTGCGCCATCCGAAAGCTGCACGAAGAGTGGATTGCGATCCGGCACGACGTTGACATCGAGCTGCGAGCGGTTGATCAGCGTGACCAGCATGGCGATGCCGACAGCGGTCCAGACCGTGAAGTAGATCGCGGTGCGCGGCCGCAGCAGATGCTTCCAGTTCCAGTGCTCGTTCCTGCCTGCCACATTGGCGGCATAGAGGCTCGACGTCGTGTAGTTTATGAGGCCCCTTGGGCGGCCGATCTTATCCATCACCGTGTCGCAGGCATCGATGCACAGTGCGCAGTTGATGCATTCAAGTTGGTTGCCATCGCGGATGTCGATGCCCATCGGGCAGACGGCGACACAGGCATTGCAATCGACGCAATCTCCGACCTTCAAGCCCTGGGCTTCAGCATTCTTGCGGCCGGCTTGCGGGGGTGCGCCGCGCCTGGCGTTTTTGGTGCCTATAAGCGACTCTTCGTCCAGCATGGCTCCTTGAATGCGTGGCCACGGGCACATGTAGGTGCAGACCTGCTCGCGCATGAATCCGGCGAAGGTGAAGGTGGTGGCTGTCAGAATTGCGATGGTGAAGTAAGCGACCGACGCTGCCTGTCCGGTGATGAGTTGCCAGAACAGGGTTGGCGCGTCGGCGAAGTAGAAGACCCAGAAGCCGCCAGTGGCGATGGCAATCGCCAGCCAGATAGCGATCTTGGTGGTGCGCTTGCCGAGCTTCGAGATGCCCCATGGTGCTTCATCCAGCCGGATGCGGGCATTGCGGTCGCCTTCGATTTTGGTTTCAACCCAGATGTAGAGATCGGTCCACACGGTTTGCGGGCAGGCGTAGCCGCACCAGGCGCGGCCAAAGAGCGAGGTCACCAGGAACAAGCCAACGCCGGCCATGATCAACAGGCCGGCGATATAGTAAAATTCCTGCGGCCAGATTTCGATGAAGAAGAAATAGAAGCGGCGGTTGGCAAGATCGATGAGGATTGCCTGGTCAGGGGCTTCGCCCGGCCGGTCCCAGCGCAGCCAGGGTGCCACGTAATAAATACCAAGAAGCACGAAGACCAGGATCCACTTGAAGCGGCGGAAAGCTCCCGCCACGGCTTTCGGATGGATCTTGATCCGAGACGCATACATCGGGCGGTTCTCGGCCTTGTTGACCGCCGCAACGTCATGCGTATCGACCTCGGTTGTATTGATAACTTGAACCATCGTTCCCTATTAACTTATTACTTACTTTCCCCTCCCCCATGTGGGGAGGGGCAGGGGTGGGGGTCAACGAGTCGGGGCGTCTATCATCCCCCACCCCAACCCCTCCCCACAAGGGGGAGGGGCTTAAGGGGGAGGGGCTTTAGAGTCATTGCGTTGGCGGTACAGCCGCCTCGCCGCCGCCGAGCGCGTGGACATAAACCGCAAGTTGCTTGATCGTCACGGCATCAAGCCTTGCACCCCAGGCTGGCATGACACCCATCCGTGGCCTGCTGATCTGCGCCGTCACGTTTTCGATCTTGCCACCATAGAGCCAAATCGCATCGGTAAGGTTGGGTGAACCCATGTCCTTGTTGCCCTTGCCGTCTTCGCCATGACACGATGCACAATTGGTGGCGTAGAGCTCCTTGCCCGCCGCGGCCTTGGCGGCATCGACTTCACCACCTGACAGCGTCATCACGAAATTCGCAACATTGGCGATTTCCTCAGGCTTCAGCACGGCAGCATTGCCGTTGGCGGGATCGGGTCCGAACACCTGCATGTCCATGACGCGGGTATCGGCGTTGGCGATATAGCGGATGCCGTTCTGCAACGTGGTGTGAATCTGCTCAGGCTGGCCACCCCACAGCCAGTCGTCGTCATTGAGGTTGGGGTAGCCTGCAGAACCTGCCGCACCCGAACCATGACACTGCACGCAGTTCACCTTGAAGGCGGCAGCGCCACCGGCACGGGCGAAGGACAGCAGCTTCTCGTCCTTCAGGATGTCTTCGACATTCGCTGCGGCGAGCTTGTCGAGGTTCTCCTTCTGGGCGCTCCTTGCCACGTCCACATCTTTCACCAGTTCGGCCCGCGACGAGTAGCCGAGAACTCCTGGCGTCGCTCCGGAGATCATCGGCCAGGCCGGGTAGAACACCGTGTAGCCGAGACCCCAGATGACGCAGGCATAGAAGGTGTAGAGCCACCACTTGGGCAGTGGCGTGTTCAACTCCTTGATGCCGTCCCACTCGTGGCCGGTGGTGTCGGTGCCGGTGACTTCATCTCTTTCAGTTTTCTTTGCCATTGAATTCAGTCCTCGGAGGGAGTCTTGAGGGGGATGCGCGCGGCCTCTTCGTAATGAGCGCGTGAGCCGGGGCGGAATACGAAGGCGGTCATCACCGCAAAAAACGCGAACATGGCAATGAGCCCCCAGCTGTCAGCGAAATGCCGCATGGTGTCATAGGTGCTCATCAGCGCGACTCCACTTCTGCCTTGAAGGTTGAGACATCGACGAGCGTGCCCAGCATTTGCAGGTAAGCAACGAGCGCATCCATTTCAGTCACCTTGGAAGGTTGGCCGTCATAGTCGCGGGCCTGCGATTTCGGATAGCGCGCCAGCATCGCATCGGCGTCAGTGCCGGTGGCTTGTGCCCGCAGATCAGCCTCGGCGTTGGCCACCTGGTCGTCGCTGTACATGTTGCCCTTGCCGTTGTTGGCGGTCATGTTGAGCGCGGCCAGATGCTTGGCCATGCCATCAATCTTCACCTCCTTGTCCATCAGGAAAGCGTAGCCGGGCATCACCGATTCCGGCACGACATTGCGCGGGTTCATCATATGCTCGCGGTGCCAGTCATCGGAGTATTTGTTGCCGACGCGGGCGAGATCGGGGCCGGTACGCTTCGAGCCCCACTGGAAGGGGTGGTCGAACTGCGATTCGGCCGCCAGGCTGTAATGGCCGTAACGCTCCACCTCATCGCGGAAGGGGCGGATCATCTGGCTGTGACAGGTGTAGCAGCCTTCGCGAATGTAGACGTTGCGGCCAGCGAGTTCGAGCGGCGCGTAGGGGCGCATGCCCTCCACCGGTTCGATGGTATTCTGCAGGTAGAACAGCGGAGCGATTTGCACGAGGCCGCCGATGGTGACCACGAGGAAGCTGAAGATCAGCAGCAGCGTGGCGTTTCTTTCGAGAATTTCGTGTTTCATGACACCAAGTTTCCTTGTTCGCTTATTCGGCTGCTGCGAGTGCGGGACCGGGAACCGCGACCCTGACAGGCCGCTGGCCGCCGATGGTGCGGTAAAGATTGTAGACCATGATCAATGCACCCACGAGGAACAGCAGGCCGCCAAAGGCGCGGATGACATAGTAGGGATGCATGGCGGCGACGGTTTCCGCGAAGGAGTAGACGAGGAAGCCCTGGTCATCGTATTCGCG
>JANLTS010000321.1:0-2596 GCA_031363045.1 Hyphomicrobiales bacterium | reverse complement strand
ATGCCGACTTCGACGATCCGGATCTCCGCGATGGTGAGACCCGAAAGCTCACCTTCTCTGAGGCCTACAGCATCGTTCGGCAACTGATGGTCGCCGGGAACGAAACGACGACGAAGTTTCTCAACGAAACAATGCGGCTTCTGATTGAGAACCCGAAGTGGTGGAGAGCGCTCGAACAGGGTGGTGATGGCGTCGTGGCCGGGGTCGTGGAGGAGGGTCTGGGCGATAGCGGCGTTGAGCAGAACCAGCACATACTTGATTGTGACGATGAGGATGAGTGCCCAAAGGATCAGCGACAGCACGCCGTAGATCATTGGCTCGCTGATGGCGCCATCCTTGCGCATGGCGGCCAGCACGGCCTCGCGAAGGGCATAGAGAGGGCTGGTCCCGATGTCGCCGTAGACGACGCCGATGGACCCGAGGGTCAGAACCCAGAAGCTTGGCGGCCGGTGGCCGTGACGCTCATTTGCGGGGTCGTCTTGCGCCTCCGCTGACTTTTCAGATGTGGACATGATATCGTTCCTTTTTAATGCTGCAGTGCAGCAAAGCCGGGCGATATGCGCCTTCGCGAGACACACCGTATGCGCAAAGACCGCATGTCAGGTGCGCGTCCCATGAAACGTCATATTGACTGAAATGAATGTCGTCGACACCTTTCCTTACGCGACACTGTACGCCTCACTGCAGCAGTTCGCCCCAAATCAGCTTCGGGTTCATTGCAACCGAACGGAATGATAAAATTTTCAGCATCACTTGCCGAGCAACTTAATACAATTGACCTAAAGAGAAACAAAGCGGTCTCCATCGGTGACCAAACAGGACTCAAATCATGCGAGTTAATAAGATGAGGTTTCTCCGAAGCGCCAACGGCAACATCACTGTCATCTCGGCGCTTGCCGTGTCGGTGTTGACCGGAATCGCCGGATTGGCCGTCATTTACCAGCAAGGTGTGCATCAGCGCACTGTCCTGCAGGCGGCACTTGATTCTGGAGTCCTGGCCGGAACGGCGCTTCGCTATGGTTCTAACGATGCCGAGCGCATAAAGGCGGCCGAGGCGGCCTTCTTTGCCAACGCCGATGTCGGCAGCATGTTTGGTGTTGAACCGGCTGGCGAGTTCATTGCCGAAGGTGCCGTGAAACCTGAATTCACAGTGAAGAAGACCGCTGTCAGCGGCACGGCCTCCGTCAAGATCAACAATTCGCTCGGCGCAGCACTGGGTGTTACCAAGCTTGATGTGGCTGTCGGCGCCAAGGCAAAGAAGCGGGAAACGGCGCCCTTGTGCTTGCTGACGCTGGGAGAAACAGCACCAAACAGCATTTACGCCTATGGTAACGCAGTGCTCGATGCCAATTGCCCGGTTCAGGCTAACTCCTCGGATCCCGAAGCAATTTCCGTCACTGGCTCAAAATCCACGATTTCCGCAAGCATTATCGGCGTCACCGGCGGCTCCAGCGGTTCAAGCATCAAGCCTGCTCCAATTCAAGGAACTGAACCAGTTGCGGATCCCTATGCGCTCTTGGACGTCCCCGAACCCGGCGCCTGCCTGATGACCAATGCAGTCATCAAGACGTCAGGAAAACTCGCTCCCGGGACATATTGTGGCGGTATCACCGTAAAGACCGGCGCGACCGTGACGCTCAATCCCGGTATTTATATCATCAAGGACGGCCAGTTCCGCACCGATTCCGGCGGACGCATTGAGGGCAGCGAAGTGCTGATCGCCTTGGTCGGAGCAGACAGCTACCTTTATTTGGGATCGGACTCCACCGTCAAGCTCACCTCCCCCAGCAGCGGCCTCTATAAAAACTTGCAATTCATGTCGGACAGGACGACAGACGACTCGAAGTTCGGCGAGGAATGGACGCAGATTTCCAGCGGCGCCGTTCTTGAATATGACGGCGCTATGTATTTGCCCGAACAGAATTTCTGGGTGAGCGGCACCGGGCACCAGGCTATCATTAAGGCTTTCTCGCCCACTCTCGCCATGGTGGTTGATACCGCTTGGATTCAGGGTAATGCAGTGGTCGAGTTGCGCCAGGAGGACCGGCGCAACATTGGCAATTCCGACGGCAAGACGGGATTTGAATACGGTGCCACGCTGGTGCGCTAACGGCAGCCGCAGAACCTCAGAACGAAACACCGCGCGGGATCAGGCGGTGCTCATGGGCTTGCCGCTCCAAACCCTCGCGGAAATCTGGATGCGCAATCGAGATCAGCGCTTGCGCCCGCTCGGCCACCGACTTGCCCTTGAGATTGACGATGCCGTATTCGGTGACGACAAACATGATGTCGGAGCGCGGCGTGGTGACGACATTGCCGGGCGTCAGATTGAGCGCGATGCGGCTCTTCCTCTCGCCACGCTTGTCGTAAGTCGACGACAAGCAGATGAAGGACTTGCCACCTTTGGAAGCATAAGCACCGCGCACGAATTGCAATTGCCCGCCGGTGCCGCTGATGTGCCGGTGCCCGTCGGACTCGGACGCCGCCTGCCCCTGCAAGTCGATCTGCGTGGTGTTATTGATCGACACCACACGATCATTCTGCATGATGGTGTGCGGCATGTTGGTCTGATCGACCGGCAGGCACACGAGGTCCG
>JANLTS010000308.1:0-7567 GCA_031363045.1 Hyphomicrobiales bacterium | reverse complement strand
TACTGGTAACAGCGGCGCTAACACCATCACCGGTAACTCCGGCTGGAACACGTTGAGCGGGGCCGGTGGCGCCGATACGATCCTGGGCATGGCTGGTGCCGATATCATCATCGGTGGTGCTGGCCTCGATACGATGACTGGAGGCAACCAGATCGACACGTTCAAGTTCACCGATCTGACCGATAGTGGCACGGCAGCGGGTACCCGCGACATCATCGTGGACTTCCAGTCGGGAGAGAGGATCGATCTCAGTGTCATCGATGCCAATTCAGCGCTGACTGAAGAGCAGGAGTTCAAATTCGGACCGGGCGGCGACAGCGTCTATGGGGCTGGCGAGTTGCAGGTCAGCGTCTCCGGCAGCGTTGCCACCGTCAGCCTCTATGTCGATGCCAATGCCGTCGCCGACATGGTGATCACCGTCAATCTGGCGTCCGGCATCACGGCGCTGACGGCTGATAACTTCATTCTGTAAGCGGTTCCGAAGCGAAACCCAAACCCCAAACCCCGCCGGTGCAAGCCGGCGGGGTTTTCGTTTGTCGCGGTGGCCGTTGATTTCAGCGCTGACTGGTCTGCCAGGCGGGGTTGATCCAGGCCTCAAGGTTCGACGGCGCCATTGGATCGCGGCCCAGAATGTGGTCGGAGGCCTTCTCGCCAATCATCAATGTCGGCGCGTTGAGATTGCCGTTGGTAACTTGCGGCATGATAGATGAATCGGCAACCCGCAAGCCCTCGATGCCAATGACCCGGCAATGGTGATCGACGACCACCATTGCGTCGTCCACCGACCCCATCTTGCAGGTGCCGCACGGGTGATAGGCACTTTCGCAATGCTGGCGGATGAAGTCGTCGATGTGCGCGTCGCTTTCAACCGTCTTGCCGGGCTGGATTTCGTCCCCGGCATAAGGCTTCATGGCTGGTTGACGGAACAGCTCGCGGGTGAGCCTGATGGCGGCCCGCCATTCGCTGAGATCGTCGGGGTGCGACAGATAATTGAATTGGATTTTCGGTGCAACGCGCGGATCATTGCTCTGTATACGGACAAAACCTCGGGATTTCGAGCGCATCGGTCCAACATGGGCCTGGAAGCCGTGATTGTTGAACGCCGCCTTGCCGTCATAGCGCATGGCGGCGGGCAGGAAATGATATTGGATATCGGGGTATTCGATGCCCGCTGCCGAACGTATGAAACCACAGCTCTCGAAATGATTGGTAGTGCCGAGACCGGATTTCAGGAACAGCCACTCGGCCCCGATCAGGCCCTTGGAGAACAGATTGAGCTTGGAATAGAGCGTCACCGGCTGCTTCGAGACCAGCTGGAAATAGATTTCGAGGTGGTCCTGCAGGTTTTCGCCGACACCCGGCAGCGCCTGGACGACCTCGATGCCGGCGGCCTTGAGCGTGGCGGGTGCGCCGATCCCTGAGATCTGCAGAAGCTTGGGCGAATTGATCGACGAGGCGGCGATGATGACCTCGCGCCGGGCGCGGGCTTCGAGGATGTCACCGGCGATTTCATATTCAACGCCGACGGCGCGCTTGCCCTCCAGTAGCACGCGGCGGGCCAGTGCATGGGTCACCAGCTTGAGATTGGTGCGTTTCAGCGCGGGTTTCAAGTAGGCCGTGGCAGCCGACCAGCGCACGCCATTGTGCACGGTCATTTCCATCGGGCCGAAGCCTTCCTGGCAGCGGCCGTTATAATCATCAGTGACGGGATAGCCGGCCTGCCGTCCGGCCTCGACGAAGGCCTGGTACAGTGGGTTGTGGCGTTTCCCGCGCTTCACGTGCATTGGGCCATTGGTGCCGCGCCAGCCATCCTCGCCGCCGTGGCTGGTTTCCAGGCGCTTGAAATAGGGCTGCACATGGCGGAAGCCCCAGCCCTTGGCGCCCATCTCTTCCCAGGTGTCGAAATCCCGGGCGTGGCCCCGCACATAGACCATGCCGTTGATCGACGACGAGCCGCCCACCACCTTGCCGCGTGGCGTCGCCAGGCGGCGGCCGCCGAGATGTGGCTCAGGCTCGGATTCAAAGCCCCAGTTATAAAGGTTCATGTTCATCGGGTAGGACAGTGCCGACGGCATCTGGATGAAGGGTCCGCGGTCACTGCCGCCATATTCCAGCACCAGCACGCTGTTGCGCCCGTCCGCCGATAGGCGGTCGGCCATGACACAACCCGCCGAGCCCGCGCCGACGATGATGAAGTCGAAGGTCTCTTGGTTCATCGATTGCGGCGCCCGGCGTCGGCCAGGCCTTCAAGCGCATTGATGCGGGCCTCGGTGTCGCGCCACGCGGCGTTAACGGTGGCCGCCACCAGCGCTTCCGCCACGAACAGCGGCACGATGTTGGAGTCCCAGCTGGAGGGGGCTTCGATACGAAGGGGAAGCGTGTGCACGGCAAGTCTCGCGATTGGTGAAATCCACTGATCGGTAATCAGCACGATCCGGGCGCCACGTTCTTGAGCGGAAGCGGCAAATTCAAGCATGCGGGCGTCATAACGGCGGATATCGAAGATCACCATCACGTCCGGCTTGCCGATGTCGAGCAGGTATTGCGGCCAGAAGGATGGTGCTGCGGGGATAAGGCTTACGCCAGGCCTGGCCATCTGCAGGTGGGTGACGAGATAAGAGGCAATCGCATGGGTAATGCGGCCGCCGCCAACGTGGACCTTGCGCTTGCGGTCGGCCAGCAGCGTCACGGTGGCATCGAAGGCGCGGTGATCCAAAAGCTTCAGCGAGCCCGAAAGATTCTCCATTGCGGCACTGGCGAAGCGGTTGAGAATGTGGGTATCGGGCGCATCGGCAGCCCAGCGGTCATGCTTGGCGATAGGGTTCTGCAATTGCGCTGAGAGTTCGGCGCGAAGTTCCTCCTGGAAGGACGGAAAGCCGGCAAACCCGAGCTTCTTGGCAAGCCGCAGCACCGAAGGTGTGGAGACCGCGGCGACGCGCGCGAACTCGGTGATGCTGACAAGGCCGGCCATGGGATAATTGGCGAACAGCGCCACCATCAGCTTGCGCTCGGCGGCGGTGAGTTCGCCGGATTTCTCGCGCAGACGTTCGGCGACGGTGGCAGAGCGCTGCGGCGGCATGGCTTCGATTCCCCAGTTTCACACATCCGCACTGTAACGAATTTGACAGCACTGTTACAATCTGAAATTATCGCTTCAAATTCCGCTTGATGTTTCCGGAGAATCGACGACATGGGGGTTCTGCTCCTCGCTGACGAAGACAGCCCGCTCATAGCCGTCAACGAACAGGGCCGCTCGCCCTTCGTGCTGATCTGCGAACATGCCTCAAGGTTGCTGCCGAAGCGGCTCGGCACGCTGGGCCTGTTGGAAAGTGACCTCGCCCGTCACATCGCCTGGGACATCGGTGCCGAGAATGTGGCGCGTGTGTTGTCGCGGCTCATCGATGCGCCGTTGCTGCTGCAGCGCTATTCGCGGCTTGCCTATGACTGCAACCGGCCACCGGAATCGCCCGATGCCATTCCGGAAATGAGCGAGGCGACCGTCATTCCAGGAAACAGGAATCTCAACGCGGACGAAAAGCTGGCGCGCGCACGCGGCATCTACCGTCCGTTTCACGATGGCATTTCAGCCCTTCTCGACCGCCGCACAGCGCATGGGGTCAAGTCGAGCCTCATCTCGATCCACAGTTTCACGCCGGTCTTCAAGGGCAAGCCGCGCGCTGTCGAACTCGGCATCCTGCATGACCGCGACGCCTCGCTGTCTTCGCGATTGATCAAGGGGTTTCCCAATGTCGATGCGCGCCTCAACGAGCCCTATGGGCCCAAGGACGGCGTGTTGCATACGCTCAACATGCATGGCTTCGCGCGTGGGCTGCAGCATGCGATGATCGAAATCAGGAATGATCTGATTACCGCCGAACGCGGTCAGAACGAATGGGCACAGCGCCTTTCTGTGCCGCTCATCCAGGCCGCAACAGTATAACAGAACAGGGAGAACGATCATGGCAGAGGGCATGCTGAGCCTTGAACAGCTTAAGCAGGAAGTCGCCGCCGGAACCATCGATACGGTCGTGGCGGCCTTCGTGGACATGCAGGGCCGGCTCATCGGCAAGCGCTTTCACGGCAAGTTCTTCGCCGATGGCGGCTATGAGGAAACCCATGCCTGTAACTATCTGCTTGGTGTCGACATCGAGATGGAGCCGGTGCCGGGTTATAAGGCAACCAGTTGGCAGAAGGGTTATGGCGATTTCGTTTTGAAGCCCGACATGAAGACGCTGCGCCGCACGCCGTGGCTGCCGGGCACGGCCCTGGTGCTGTGCGATGTGCTCGACCATCACACCCATGAAGACACGCCGCACAGCCCCCGTGCCATTCTGAAAAAGCAGTTGAAGCGCCTCGAGGCGATGAAGATGAAGGCCTACATGGCGTCCGAACTGGAATTCTTCCTGTTCGATGACACTTATGAGATTTGCCACTCCAAGGGCTACCGCAACATGAAAACCTCGGGCTACTACATCGAGGATTACAACGTGCTGCAAACCTCGAAAGAGGAAGTCTACATGCGCGCCTTGCGCAACGGGTTGGCCGGAGCGGGCATCATCGTCGAAAATTCCAAGGGCGAATGGGGCCCGGGCCAGGAAGAGATCAACGTCAAGTATGACGAGGCACTCGCCATGGCCGACAATCACGCCATCATCAAGAACGGCGCCAAGGAAATCGCCTATGGCATCGGCAAGGCCATCACCTTCATGGCGAAGTGGGATTATGGCATGGCGGGGAACTCCTCCCACATCCACCAGTCGCTGTGGTCGAGCGATGGCAAGCCGCTGTTCCTCGACAAGGCGGGCGAGCATGGCATGTCGCCGTTGATGAAACATTATCTGGCGGGGCAACTGGCGCACGCGGGCGAGCTTACATACTTTCTGGCGCCATATATAAATTCCTACAAGCGCTTCATGGCCGGAACCTTTGCGCCGACGCGCGCCGTGTGGAGCTTCGACAACCGCACGGCGGGCTTCCGTATCTGCGGTGCCGATAGCAAGGCAATCCGCGTCGAGTGCCGCATCGGCGGTGCCGATCTCAATCCCCATCTGGCCTTCGCCGCGCTGATCGCCGCTGGCCTCGACGGCATCGAGAAAAAGATGGAGCTGGAACCGGTGGTGTCGGGCGACATCTATGACACCTCGCGCCAGCTTCGCGAGATCCCCAAGACGCTTCGCGAAGCAACGGCGCTGCTCGACGGCTCAATCTTCCTGCGCGCTGCCATGGGTGACGAGGTGATCGATCACTACGTTCACACCGCAAAGTGGGAACAGTTTGAATTCGACCGCCGCATCACCGATCTGGAATTGAAGCGCGGCTTCGAGAGATATTGATCCCGTGTCACGACATTTGTCTTGACAAATCTAAGTTAATTGCCGTAAATTGGAGAAATGAGTAGGCGCATTCTCGATCAAGCTATTGCGGCCATGGGCAGCCAAACCGCATTGGCCAAGGCAATCGGCAAGTCACAAGGCCATATCTCGAAATGGCTGGAGCGGAGCTATGTGCCTGCCGAGTCTGTCTTGGCGATTGAAAAGGCGACGGGCATTCCGCGCCAGAAGATCCGGCCTGATTTGTATCCTGACATGCAGCCTCAGACTTCACCGGCCAAGAATCCATCCCCTGAGCCCAGCCCGAGCCAACGTAAGTCAATCATAGGCTGCATGAAGGGCACGGTCACCTTGCCACCCGATTTTAATCCCGAGCGGCCATTTTACGAATTGCATGGCGACTGGAATGATCACGTTTTGAAAGAATCGGAGAGGAAATCTTGACTGCTGAACGGTTGCTTCTGGATACCTGCGCCATCTTTTATGTCGCGGAAGCAAGGTTTGCCCGTCAAGGGGCTTCGGCGAAGGTCGAGGCGGCGGCGCAACACGAAGAGCTATTCGTATCACCGATTTCGGCGCTGGAGATCGGCAGGCTTTCCGCATCTGGCAGATTGCCCATCACATCCGATCCCTTGAAGTTCTTCTCCAGGTTCCTAGCCGCGACCGGCGCGAAGCTATGCAGCATGGAACCGAATCTGTTGATTGATTCCTCTTATCTCCCCGGCAAGTTCCATAAGGATCCGGTGGATCGCATCCTGGTGGCTACGGCCCGCTTCCATGGATACGCTCTGGTCACAAGTGACCGTGCTATTCTTGATTACGGTCAAGAAGGCTATCTTAAAACTCTAGCTTGCTGAAAGAACCCGCATGATCCCCATTCGTAACTTCAACTTCCCCACATCAATCAAGTTCGGCAACGGCCGAATCAAGGAGTTGGCCGATCACTGCAAGGCCAATGGCATCGCCCGCCCGCTGTTCGTCACCGACAAGGGCCTTGCCGCGACGCCGATGGTTGCCGGCATCATGGCTGACCTCGCGAAGGCCGGTCTCAAGGCGGCGATGTTTTCGGATGTGCGCCCCAATCCGCTGGAAGAGAATGTGCTCGAGGGCTGCAAGGCTTACAGGGCCGGCAGCCACGATGGCGTTATCGCCTTCGGTGGCGGCTCGGGGCTCGATACGGCCAAGATGATCGCGCTGATGCATGGGCAGAAGATTTCGATTTTCGATCTTGAGGACATCGGCGACTGGTGGACGAGAGCCGATGCGAACGCGATCTCGACGATCATCGCCGTGCCGACGACGGCGGGTACGGGTTCGGAAGTAGGCCGCGCCGGTGTGGTCACGCATCCCGTCACCCATGAGAAGAAAATCATCTTCCATCCGGCGATCATGCCGAAGGTGGCGATCCTCGATCCGGAGTTGACCGCCGTCCTGCCTCCGAAGCTGACGGAGGCCACCGGCATGGATGCGCTGGCGCATAATCTCGAAGCATATTGCGCGCCATTCTATCATCCGATGGCGGCGGGCATCGGGCTCGAAGGCATGCGGCTGGTGAAGGACAATCTGGCCAAGGCGGTGAAGAAACCGAAGGACCTGGAGGCACGCGGCAACATGCTGGTGGCCTCGGCCTTGGGGGCCACGGCGTTTCAGCGCGGGCTTGGCGCCATTCACGCGCTGTCGCATCCTTTCGGCGGGCTTTATGATGCCCATCACGGCCTCCTCAACGGCATTATCATGCCCTATGTGGTGAAGGCCAACCGCCGCAAGATCGAGAAGGATATCGAGCGCGCCGCCGCCTATCTTGGAATCAAGGGCGGCTTCAACGGCTTCCTCAAATGGATCCTGGCACTTCGCAAGGAGATTGGCATCCCGCATGCGCTGAAGGACATCGGCATCGACACCAAGCGGCTGGACGAAGTCGCGGCGATGGCGATCAAGGATCCGACGGCGGGCAGCAACCCGATTCAATTCACCGAGAAGCAGTACAAGGCGCTGGCCAAGAAGTGTGTGATGGGCGATCTGTAAGAGCTCTCAAGGCTCCCGGTCAGTCGCCGGGGGCTTTTTCCACCATCACTTCGATCTCGGTTTCGCCGGTGTTGAGAAAATCGAGAATAATGCCGAAGCGCTGGTCCTCGGTGAGAGGCGCGTTGAGGCCGATGAGGCGGAGATGGCGGGCAGTGGGACGCATGGCCAGCGGCTTTCCGGGTTCAAGCGGCATGGCGTCGATCGGCGGATCG
>JANLTS010000272.1:0-5156 GCA_031363045.1 Hyphomicrobiales bacterium | reverse complement strand
GAAGCAAGGGTCAGCTCATCCGTGGTCCACCTCCTCATCACAAACGCGCCGGGGTCACATGCCGCTTAGAACCATTTCACCCGTACTCACTTCGGAAGCGCCGCGGCTGAAAATCACCGGCATCGATTGCCATGTGTTGTTGGCCCCTGACTATGACGTGAACTCCACGTCATCGGCACAAGACAGCTTTGTGGTGGTCATCCACACCGATGGCGGCGTCTCGGGCGTCGGCGAATGCGATGCCAATCCCTGGATGGCGAAGGCCTGCATCGAGGCTCCCGGTACCCACACAATGGGGCAATCGATAAAGGACATGCTGATCGGCGCCAATCCCTTCGAGATCGGCGAACTGTGGCGCAAGATCTATCTCGGCACCGCCATGAACGGACGGCGCGGCATGGTCGTCCATGCGTTGAGCGCTGTCGAAATGGCGCTGTGGGACCTGTGCGGCAAGGCGGTGGGCCAGCCGGTGCATGTGCTGCTTGGCGGCGCAACCCGTCAGCGCATCACGCCTTATGCCTCGCTGCAGCCGGCAGGCGGGCGCTTCGAGGCCTATCGCGACGCGCTGTGCCAATCGGCGGAGAAGGCCAAGAACCTCGGCTTCAAGGCGATGAAAACCGAGATCACCATGAACGGCCCCTATGCCCATGACGGCATGCGCGAGAGCTACGACCGGCACACCGAGGTCCTTGCCGCGGTTCGCAAGACGGTGGGTTACGACGTCACTCTGATGGTCGACGTACAATATCTTTGGGAAGATGCCGCGACCTGTCTTTCGGTGATCCAGGACTGGGGCGAGTTCAAGCCCTATTTCCTCGAAACGCCGCTGTGGTCCGACAATGTCCATGAAATCGCCAAGCTGGTGGAACAAGCCCCCATGCCCATTGCCTATGGCGAATGGCTGGCGACGCGTTTCGAATTCGCGGAATTGATGGACATTGGCAAAGTGCAGGTGGCGCAGCCGGATGTCGGGCGCGTCGGCGGCATCGGCGAGGCGAAGATCGTCTGCGACATGGCAAAAGAGCGCGGCCGGACGATCGTGCCGCATTGCTGGAAGACCGGCATTTCCATTTCGGCTACGGCGCATCTCGCCTTTGTCACCAATCATTGCGCCTTCATCGAGTATCTGCCGCCGCAGCTCTGCCATGAGCGCCTGCGCCGCGAATTGGCTTACGAGGAGCTCGTCTTCGGCACGGACGGCACCATCGCGTTGCCGGTGAAGCCGGGCCTTGGTGTTGAGGTCGATTGGGATGTGGTAAAGCGCTACACTGTCGCCTGAACGGAAAGAACAGGGCAGATGGGGCTGGAACTCAGGGATGTCAGCAAGCGCTATGCCGGTATCGAGGTCCTGCATCCGACGTCGCTTGATGTCGCCAACGGCGAATTCCTGACACTGCTCGGCCCATCGGGCTCCGGCAAGACGACGGTTCTGCGGCTGATTGGCGGCTTCTCGCAAGTCTCGGGCGGGTCGATCCTGTTCGACGGCGCGGACATCACCGCCCTTGCGGCCAACCGGCGGCCCTTCAACACGGTGTTCCAGGACTATGCCCTGTTCCCGCACATGACGGTCCTCGAGAACGTCGGCTATGGTCCCCTGGTGCAGCGGCGCGACCGTGCTGCGGCGCGCCGGTTGATCGATGAAACCATCGAGATCGTCGGCCTCGCGGAGTTGCGCGGCCGTTAACCGGAACAGCTGTCCGGCGGGCAAAAGCAGCGCGTGGCGCTTGCCAGGACCATCGTCTGCGAGCCCAAGGTCATTCTGCTGGATGAGCCCCTGGCCGCGCTGGATGCGAGCCTGCGGCGCCAGATGCAAGTGTTCCTGAAACAGATTCAGCGGCGCATCAAAACCACCTTCATTTTCGTCACCCACGACCAGGACGAGGCGATCACCATGGCGGATCGCATCGTGGTGATGAACCACGGACAGATCGAACAGGTTGGAACGCCCAGGGAAATCTATTTCCGGCCGCGCACGACGTTCGTGGCGGGATTCTTCGGCGACAACAATCTTATCCCCGGCACCATCGCCGGCGATGCGACGATCGAGACGCCGCTCGGTGCCTGGCCGGTGGCCAATGGCCAGGCTCTGGCGCGGGGACGCAAGGTTCTCGTGGCCTTGCGGCCGGAATCGCTGCGCCTGGTTTCGGGGCCTGTGAACATTGAAGCGATCGTCGAGGACAAAATGTTCGGCGGCGCCCTCACCAAGCTCTCGTTGCGGAGCAAGGCCGATCCCGCCCAGATGCTCGACATCAGAGTGTCCGGCCAGGGCAATGCCGGGATGCCGGAAATTGGCGACACGCTGACCGTCTCCTTCGACCCCGCCGAAGCCGTGGTCATCGCGGCGTAACCCGATGATCAGCCTCCCCATGCGATGGTCGATTTTTCTCCTGGTGGCAGCGCTACCGGCCGCCTTCACCGTGGCGCCCATCGGCACCTTCCTGCTGCTATCGTTCTTCCATGTCGAGAAGCACGAGATCGTTCATCAGTTCACTCTTGCCAATTACGCCAACGCTTTCGGAAACTGGACCTATGCCGGAACATTCCTCGGCACCCTTTTGCTTTGCCTCGAGGTGATGATTGTGTCGGTGCTCACCGGCTACCCGATGGCGTGGTTCATCTGGCAGCAGAAGGGCCAGCGCCGCTATCTGCTCCTGCTGCTCGCGGTGGTTCCGCTGTTCATGAGCTACATCGTGAAACTTTATACGCTCCGATCGATGCTCGGTCTCAATGGCCTGCTCAACCAGTTGCTACTTGGAGTCGGCATCCTCCAGAAACCCAGCCAGATATTCCTATTCAACCAGCGCGCCGTGCTGATCACCATGGTGGTGATCTATCTGCCCTTCGTCATTCTGCCGATCTTCCTGGCGCTGGAGCGTATCCCGCGCTCGCTGCTGCAGGCCTCCGTGGACCTCGGTGCAAGCGCCTGGGATACGTTCCGCCGGATCGTCCTGCCGCTGTCGCTGCCTGGCACCATCGGCGGCGCGCTCTTTGCCTTTGTTCTGGCACTCGGTGACTTCGTGACACCGCAGATGGTGGGCGGCACCACCGGCTTCACCATCGGCCGCATCATCTATTCGCAATTCGGGCTGGCTTACGACTGGCCGTTCGGTGCGGCCCTGGCCAGCCTTCTGCTGATTGTCGCCCTAGCGGGAATTGTTCTCGCCGGCTTGGCCGTCAGCCGGCAGAAGGTGTGACCGGGATGCGCACCGCGGGAGAACACTGGGCCCACCGCCTGACCGGACTGATGACGATCCTGATCTTCACGGTCCTCTATGCCCCGGTCTTCATCAGTGTCCTGTTCTCGCTCGTAGAGATCAAGCAAGGAAAGATTCTGTGGGAGACCTTCAGCTTCTCACCCTATCTGACGCTGTGGTCCAACCCGAGTGTCATTTCGGCCCTCTCCAACACCGCCGTCGTCGCCCTCGTCAGTGTTGCTATCGCCTCGGTGCTGGCGATCATCCTGGCACTCTACACCGAATGGGAGGGTGCGATCGGAACCAGGACGCTGGAATTCGTGATCTATCTACCTTTCCTGCTGCCACCCATCGTCACCGGCCTGGCGCTGCTGGTGGCGTCCGCGCAGCTCGGCATGAATCGGGGATTGACGACGATCATCGCCGGCCACACGCTGTTCGTTCTGGCGTTGTCCTACCGCCTGGTCTTGACACGCCTGCAGGCGTTGCCGCGGTCGCTTGTCGAGGCGTCCTTCGATCTTGGCGCCAGCAGGCTTCAGACACTCCGTTACGTGCTGCTGCCGCATCTTGCTTCAGCCGTCATGACCGGCGCCATGCTGGCCCTCACGCTCTCCTTCGACGAGACCTTGATCAGCACCTTCGTGGCTGGCGACCAGATGACACTGCCATTGCGGCTGTGGGCGATGATGCGGGTGGGCTTCACGCCGGAGATCAATGCGCTGGTGACGCTCGTGCTGCTGACGTCGATCCTGATGTCAGTCATCGTGGCATGGCGGATGAAGCCAAAGGGCGAAGTTGAGGAGGACTGACATGAGCAATGCAAAACGGTTGGCAGGCCGCGTGGCGGTGGTGACCGGTGGGGCGCAGGGCATTGGACTTGGAATTGCCAAGCGCCTCGGCGAGGAAGGCGCTGCCATTGTGCTGGCCGATGTGAATGCCGAGGTGGCGCGCCAGGCGGCGTCACACCTGACCGCCCAAGGTCTCGACGCCCACGCTATCCCTGTCGACATCGGCAGCGACGCATCCGTTACGGCGCTGGCTGCCGAGATCGACGGCAAGTTCGGACGCTGCGAGATCCTCGTCAACAATGCCGCAGTGGGTTCAGACACTCACATCGAGACAATGAAGATGGAAGACTACAAGCGTGTCATCAACATCAACCAGGATGGCGTGGTGCGCATGACCATGGCTTTTGTGCCCTTGCTCAAGAAGGCGCCACGCGGCCGGCGGGTTCTTAACATCGCATCGATCCAGGGCATCCGGGGCTGGCCCAATCAGCTCGCCTATGCCACTGCGAAAGGCGCTGTGGTCAACTTCACTCGCGCTGCCGCGTGCGATCTGGCGCCTTACGACATCATGGTCAACGCCATTGCGCCGGGATTCGTCGATACGCCGATGTCGATTCTCGCCGATGGTTCCCATGAATATGATGCCGACTGGTTTCGCGACATCTACGTGAAGCATGGCCGCATTCCGTTTCGCCGCTTCGGCACTCCCGCCGACATGGCAGGCCCCGCCTTCTTCCTCTGTTCGGATGACGCCCAATATGTGACGGGGCAGATTGTCAGTGTCGATGGCGGCGCCTCGGCCACCTTTTAGGAGGATTTCATGCCTAGGGACATCATCAAGATCCGCTCCATCGTTGCAGCACCGCTGATGGGCGAAAGCCCCAAGGGCGGATGGTCGGCTGAAATCCGGCCTGAAGATTCCGTGCATACCCTCATCGCGGTTCACACCGATGCCGGTATCACCGGATACGGCAGCGTATTTACAAACGGCGGCCTGGTGGCAGCGGCTCTTAAAGTACTGGAGCCGCTGTTCCTTGGCGAGAACGCGCTGGAGCCCGAACGTGTCACCGAAAAGCTCAACCAGAACAGTTTTTGGATGGGACGTGGCGGGACCCTGACCCATGCGACCAGCGGCATCGACATCGCGCTGTGGGATGTTCTTGGCAAGGCGCTG
>JANLTS010000263.1:0-47008 GCA_031363045.1 Hyphomicrobiales bacterium | reverse complement strand
GGTTATAATGCCGGGGTGACCACCCACACGCTGGAAACCCATGTCTATCGCCTGCGCCAGAAGATCGAGCGCGACCCTTCGCATGCCGAAATCCTGGTGACCGAGGGCGGCGGCTACAAGCTGGTTCCCTGAAAGGCTCGGTGACCGGCTCAGCCCCCGCCGAACCCCTTCTGCATTTGGCCGGTCTCATGTAAACCGAATCACATGGGATTCGGGGCTACCATCGGATTTGCAGCCGCAGGGCGGCAGACGGCGGGCCACGGCGCATGAGCGTCAAGGCCGACGCCGAGACATTCCGCGGCATTCCGCTGTTTGCGGAATGCGAGCCCGTGCATTTGCAGCTCTTGGCTTTTTCCGCCGTTCGCCAGACTTTCGAGCCCGGCGAGTCCGTCCTCAAGCAGGGGTTCAAGGGCGGAGCGGCTTTCCTGATCCTCAGCGGGCGCGTCGATCTCTCGGCCGATACGGCGGGAAAGATCGGCTCGGCCGGCCCCGGCGCCATGCTGGGTGAAGTGGCGATGATTGCGGCGGCAGCCTATGCCATCACGGCGCGCGCCAGCGAGCCATTGGTGACCGCCCGCATCGACCGCGAACTCTTCATGCGGGTGGCGCGCGAATATCCGGATTTCGGCGCGGCAGTGTTCCGCGCCCTGTCGCGCAAGCTTGACTATTCGATGGACGATCTCAGCGCCGTCCGCCAGGCCTTCGATCAGGCCCGCAGCTTCAAGTCCCTATAGTTTGAAACTCGCCATCACCGGCACGTGGTCGGATGGCTGTTGCCAGCCACGGGCCTCGCGCAGCACCTCGATCTTGTGGCACTTGGGCGCCAGTCTGGCCGTCGTCCAGATATGGTCGAGGCGGCGGCCCTTGTTGGCGGCGTCCCAATCCTTGGCGCGGTAGCTCCACCACGTATAGAGCTTCTGGTCGGCCGGAACATGTTGGCGCATGACGTCGGTCCACTTGCCCTTCATCTGTAGGCGGAGCAATCCTTCCGTCTCGACCGGTGTGTGGCTGACCACCTTGAGAAGGTCCTTGTGCGACCAGACATCATGTTCGAGCGGCGCGATATTGAGATCGCCGACGACGATGCCCTCATGGCCCTCGGGCACGCAATCCGCACCGAACCAGTCCTCAAGTTCGTCGATGAACTGCAGCTTGTGGGCGAACTTCTCGTTGACCTTGGGGTCCGGCTCGTCGCCACCTGCCGGCACATAGAGATTGTGGATGGTGGTGGGCGTGGGCGTATCGAGCGTCACCGATACATGGCGGCAGTCTTCCTTGCCGCAAAACGGCTTCGTCGATTGCGCCATAAATGGCCGCCGCGAAACGATGGCCACGCCGTGATAGCCCTTCTGGCCGAACTCGGCGATGTGCTCATAGCCCATGTCGCGGATCGGGCCGGACGGAAACTGGCCTTGCGGGCACTTGGTTTCCTGCAGGCAGAGGACATCGGGCTTCCACAGTTCGAGAAGCTTGGTGACGAGCCCGATCCGCAGACGAACCGAGTTAATGTTCCAGGTGGCAACTTTGAGGGTCATGACCCAGCCATTAACCTCAGCCGGGCGGCGATGGCAAGTCCACTGGGACGGCTTATTTGGAATCGCGTTGCTTGCGGTTGATCTTGACCACGAAAAGTTTAGGGTCGGGCTTGATGCCGGTGACGATATTCTCAAGTGTCACCGTAGTGCGCCGGCCCTTGCCATCAATCACCACCCATTGCTGCAGTTCGTTGCGATTCCTGTCGAAGACCAGGGTAAGTTGGCCACCGCCAAGGGTTGATTCCTTGTCTTCGAGCGTCACAGACGTGATGCCGTCCTGCTCCTCGAATCCCAGGATGTCGGTGTCCCTCAGGATATCGACCTTGTTGCCGAGAACCAAACGCAACGGCGTCTGCGACAGCGGGAACTGGTCGCCTTTTTCCTTTTTCACATTCTTGATGGTCAGCCACTTGCCGTCTGCGACGATGAGGAAGGGATTGGGCGGCGCATATTCAAAGCGCATCTTGCCGGGTTTCTGGATATAGAACACACCGCGCGACAGGTTGCCTTTGGGACTGATCTGCGAGAACTCGCCCTGCAGCGTCTTGAAACTGTTGATGTATTTGGAAATCGCGTCGATCGAGACGGCCTGTTCCGGTGTGATTTTGATGGATTTGGCGGCCATCGCCGGAACGCCCAGCAGAACCATGAGGCCGAAGCCAAATACGGCGCGGCGGGTAAGTTGCGAAAACCTGTTCATCCTGCTCTTTCCGGATTGGGTGGCGCTGCCGCCACTGGTGTAAGCGTTAGGGTCTTTATCGGCAAGAACCAGCCAATTTTGAGGCGGGGCCATCACCCGCGCGCACTGTCGCCCGGCACCAGGATCTCGCGTTTTCCCGTGGCATTGGCAGCCGAGATGACGCCTTCCTTCTCCATCCGTTCGATCAGGCTTGCCGCCTTGTTGTAGCCGATCTGCAGGCGGCGCTGGACATACGACGTCGAGACCTTCTTGTCGCGCAGCACCACGGCCACCGCCTGGTCATAGAGATCGTCTCCCGATCCGCCGCCCTCGCCACCCATGGCGCCCGGTTCGCCATAGCTGCCTTCATCCTCTTCCTCGGTCACCGCCTCAAGATAGTGCGGGGAACCCTGGGACTTGAGATGATTGACGATCTTTTCGACCTCCTCATCGGCGACGAACGGCGCATGCAGGCGCGAGATGCGGCCGCCGCCGGCCATGTAGAGCATGTCGCCCTGGCCGAGCAGTTGTTCAGCACCCTGCTCGCCCAGAATGGTGCGGCTGTCGATCTTGGATGTCACCTGGAACGACATGCGGGTGGGGAAATTCGCCTTGATCGTGCCGGTGATAACATCGACCGACGGACGCTGCGTTGCCATCACCACATGGATGCCGGCGGCGCGCGCCATTTGCGCCAGGCGCTGGACAGCACCTTCGATGTCTTTTCCCGCCACCATCATCAGGTCGGCCATCTCGTCGATGATGACGACGATATAGGGCATCGGCGTCAGGTCCATCTGTTCCTTCTCGAAAAGCGGCTGGCCGGATTCCGGATCAAAGCCCGTCTGAATGGTGCGCGACATCTGCTCGCCTTTGGCCTGGGCCTGCTTCATGCGGGCATTGTAGCCATCGATGTTGCGGACCCCGAGCTTCGACATCTTGCGGTAGCGCTCTTCCATTTCACGCACCGCCCACTTGAGCGCCACAACCGCTTTGCGTGGATCGGTGACGACGGGAGCCAGCAGATGCGGAATTCCTTCGTACACGGACAATTCCAGCATCTTCGGATCGATCATGATGAGCTTGCAGCGCTCCGGCGGCAACCGGTAGATCAACGACAGGATCATCGTGTTGATGCCAACCGACTTGCCCGAACCCGTGGTACCGGCAATCAGCACATGCGGCATGCGGGCGAGATCGGCGAACACCGGCTCGCCGCCGATGTTCTTGCCCAATGCGAGTGCAAGGTTGAGATTGGTCTTCTCGAAAGCCTCCGACGCCAGCATCTCGCGCAGGTAGACGGTCTCGCGCTTGATGTTGGGCAGTTCGATACCGATAGCATTGCGGCCTTGCACGACAGCAACACGCGCCGAGATGGCGCTCATCGAGCGGGCGATGTCATCGGCAAGGCTGATGACGCGTGACGACTTGATGCCGGGTGCGGGTTCAAGTTCGTAGAGTGTCACCACCGGACCGGGCCGCACCTTGATGATCTGGCCCTTGACACCGAAATCGTCGAGGACGCCTTCGAGCATGCGGGCATTCTGTTCGAGGGCTTCGTCGGAAAGATCGGCGGTCTTGCCGACGCGCTTTGGCTCAGCCAGCAATGTCAGCGGCGGGAACTCATAATCGTTGGACTTCATGAAGCCGAGGCCCGGTTGCATGTCCTTCTTGAGTTTCTTTCCCGGCTTCAGCGGCTTGTCATTGCGTGTCACCTTGGGCGCGGGCGCTTCGTCCTCGGCTTCGCTGTCATAGTCTTCGTCATAAGCCTCAAGTTCTTCACCGGCATCGTCATCGCTGTACTCGTCCTCTTCCGGCAAGGTTGCAGCACGGCGTGGCGATGCGGTGAGCACCGGTTCAATACGGGCGCCCTTCTTCATCGCCTTGCGGCTAATCACTTCTTGCTGAGGTGCCAGACGGCGGATGATGTCGTCACCATCGGGCGCGACGTCGTCAGAAGCCTCGCGGCGCTGCCGCCAATTGCTCCACATCTGGCCGAACCGGCCACGAAGCCTTGAGAACAGCGATACACGCGGTGCAGTGGGGTGGTTGCGTTTGGGGGTGGGGCGGACAATGGCCTCCTCGTGACCCAGCCCTAGAGCTCGAAAGCCGAGGGTGACGGCCGCCGCCAGCATCAGTGATCCAGCAATCAGCTGGGCCAGCGGTCCGGTGATGGCAAAGCTCAGCACCATGAGAATGAGATTGTGGATGACATCGCCGGCATTGCCACCAAGCCCCGCCACCAGCGCCCAGTTCGACGGTACAGGCAGCGCCGAGAGTGTGGCGCTGATGGCCAGCACGGCAGCAATCCACGCCGCCACGGAGCGCACCCAGCGCGATGGCGGTTCATGTGACAGCAGGCCGACGGCCCAGCGCACCGGAAAGGCGATCAGCGGCAGCACGCCGAGACCCAGGAACTGCATCAGTTCATCAGCCAGGGCGGCACCCGGATAGCCAAGCAGGTTGCTGGCCGGCCGGTCAAGCGCATGGTTGAGCGAGGGATCGTCTACCGACCAGGTGGCCAGCGCCAGTCCAATGACAATCAACACGCCGAAGAGGATGACGCCCGCCAGTTCAAACAGGCGTTTCTTGAAGAACACCCGGACGGCGGCAGGAACCGCGCGGTCATCAGTGTCGAAGGACGGATCATAGGACATGCGAACCCCCAACCGGGGAAGAGCTCCGCCGGCCATAACAAATCGTTAAGGCCAGTCTGGCGGGTCATGGTTAAAGCGGCGTTTAAGACGGCAAAAAAGTAGCCGGCGGGAATGACCCCGCCGGCTCCGGTCCCCCAGGGAGGAATGGACCGTTCTTAGGTGTAGGCGCGTTCGCCGTGATCGACGAGATCGAGGCCTTCGCGTTCCTGCTGTTCCTTGACGCGGAGGCCAACGGTGACCTTGCAGATCATCAGTGCGATGTAGGTAACAACCGATGTCCACACGACCGCGACGATGATGGCGACGATCTGTCCCTTCATCTGGACGCCGAAGTCATAGGCCGCAGTGACAACCGAAGTATCACCGGCGAGATAGTCGGTAACGCCAACACCACCCAGTGCCGGGTTGACGAAGATGCCAGTCAGCAGCGCGCCGATAATGCCGCCCACGCCGTGGACGCCGAAGACATCGAGCGCGTCGTCATAACCGAACTTCGATTTCAGGAAGACCACCGCCCAGAGGCAGAGGAAGCCCGCCACAAGACCGATCAGGATGGCCGCACCCGGTCCGACCCAGCCGCAGGCTGGCGTAATGGCAACGAGGCCCGCCACCACACCAGATGCACCACCGAGCAAGCTCGGATGGCCGCGGAAGATCCACTCGCCGCCCGTCCACGCCAAGGCTGCCGCACCAGCGGCGATTGTCGTGTTGAGGATGACGAGGGCTGTCAGGCCATTCGACTCGAGGTTGGACCCGGCGTTGAAGCCATACCAGCCGAACAACAGCAACCCGGTGCCGGTGAGCACGAAGGTCAGGTTGTGCGGCGCCATCAGATCCTTGCCGAGGCCAACGCGCTTGCCGAGCACAATGGCGCAAACGAGGCCCGCGACACCGGCATTGATGTGGACGACCGTGCCGCCGGCAAAGTCGATGGCACCCCAGTTGAAGAGATAGCCATTGGTGGCATTGATGAGCCCGGCATACTCACCGAGTACTGCGGTCTTGGCATCAGGCGTTGCAGCAGCGGCAAGGGCTGCCAGCAGCTGGTTGGCCTTTTCCTCGCCAACCATCGCGGTGACGACCGAGAGATTGTCGGCCGACAGCGTGTAGGCGTCGGGACCAGCCCAGAACCACACCATGTGGGCCATCGGCAGATAGGCGAAGGTGAACCACAGCACCATGAACAGCAGCACCGCCGAGAACTTCATGCGTTCGGCGAAGGCACCGACGATCAGCGCCGGCGTGATGCAGGCGAAGGTCATCTGGAAGATGACGAATGCCAGTTCCGGAATATTGGTTTCCTTCGAGAACGTGCCAATCTCATTGGCGGGCCCGACCCCAGCGAGGAAGAACTTGGAAAAGCCGCCGATGAACGGGTTGAGGGCAGATGAGGCATTGCCGGTGAAGGCCAGCGAGTAACCGTAGATCACCCACAGGATGGAGATGACGCTGAATACAATCATCACTTGCATCAGCACCGAGAGCACGTTCTTCGAGCGGACGAGACCGCCGTAGAACAGGGCGAGGCCGGGAATGGTCATCAACACGACCATGCAGGTGGCGACCAGCATCCAGGTTGTATCGCCCTTGTTGACGGTAGCCGCTGCTTCGGCGGTGGTGGCCAAAAGGCCTGAAAGGGCAAGCGTGGCGGGAAGCGCCAGCGCCACCCGGCGCAGTGTTGTCAGAAAAGTCATGTGTGTGTTTCCTTGAGCCATGGTCAGAGCGCCGCGACGCCGGTTTCGCCGGTGCGGATACGCACCGCCTGTTCGAGCGGCAGGACGAAAATCTTGCCGTCGCCGATCTGGCCGGTCTGGCCAGCCAGCTGAATGGTTTCGATGACCCGGTCGGCGATGGCTTCATCGACGGCGAGTTCGAGCTTCACCTTGGGAACGAAGCTGACGGTATATTCCGCCCCACGATAGAATTCGGTATGGCCGCGCTGGCGGCCATGGCCTTTGACCTCGGTGACGGTTATTCCCTGGATTCCAAGCGCGCCGAGGGCTTCGCGCACCTCTTCGAGCTTGAACGGCTTGATGACTGCGATCACATATTTCATGCACCACCCCTTGTGTTGTGACGCAGTGCAACACAAGAAGCGTGCCAGATTCAGAGATTCTAGTAAGCCATTGAAATAGAATTGTTTTAAGAGTCAGGCAAAATATTTGGGCAGTCAATTGTGAGTAAAAAACAGGCAGATATTTCATACCGCTTAAATTTTATTCAACGAGCTCCGCGACTCCACACCGCCTATCCTTGAACCCAACAATGATCGAAAAGCAGGCATGAATTCAACCCCGGATATCATCGTTATCGGTGCCGCCCTGAACGGCCTTGCAGCTGCCCTGGCACTCGGCGGCAGGCGGGTGAAACGTCCGCTCAACATCACGCTGGTCGATGCCAAGGACCCGCGCGGCTTCGCCTCCACGAGCTTTGACGGCCGTGCCTCGGCCATCACCACCAGCGCCCGGCGCATGTTCGAGGCGTTGGGGATCTGGCAGAAAGTCGCCCACGAGGCCCAGGCGATGGCCGAGATCATCGTCACCGACAGTGTAAACCCCGGCGACCAGCGGCCCGTCCTGCTGCACTTCGGCACCGATGACATGGGCGGCCAGCCCTCCGCCCACATGATCGAGAACCGCCACCTCTATGGCGCCATGCTGGATGAGGTCCTGGTCTCGCCCCACATTACGCTGGCTGTTGGACAAGCCGTGTCGCATTATTCATTTGGGCCCGGCCTCGCCACAGTGACGCTGGCCGATGGAACGCTTCTCAGGGCACCATTGATCGTCGCCGCTGACGGCCGCAATTCGCCAGCCCGCGAGGCGGCAGGCATCAAGCTCGTCGGCTGGCCCTATGATCAGATGGGACTCGTCGCTTCCGTCGAACATGAGTTGCCGCATCATGGCCGCGCCGAGGAGCATTTCACGCCATCGGGTCCCTTTGCCATCCTGCCGCTGCCTGGCAACCGCTCATCGCTCGTCTGGTCGGAGCGCACCGAAGAGGCGACGCGCTTGGCTGCTCTCGACAATGACAGCTTCGCCGCCGAACTGCGCTTGCGTTTCGGTTCGCATCTCGGTGCGGTGAAAGTGATATCGGGCCGCCATGCCTATCCGCTCGCCATGTATATTGCCGAGAGTTTTTCAGCCGAACGTCTGGCGCTGGTGGGCGATGCCGCCCATGTGCTGCATCCGCTGGCCGGCCTTGGTTTCAACCTAGGCCTCCGCGATGTGGCCGCCCTGGCCGAATGCGTTCACGATGCCGCCGCACTCGGCCTCGACATCGGCAACCTGGCGGTGCTTGAGCGCTACACGCAGTGGCGCCGCTTCGACACCGTGGCGACGGGCGCCGCCATGGACGGCATGAACCGTCTCTTCGCCAACACCAATCCCGTGCTGACGCTTCTCCGTCGTTCCGGCCTGCTGGCCGTCAACCGCATGGGCGGGTTGAAATCGCTGTTCGTGAAGGAAGCCTCAGGCGCCTCCGGCGCCGTGCCGAAACTGCTGCGCGGTGAACTGGTTTAGAACGTCGATTACCGCGGACTCCCTCATTCCGTCACCCCAGCGCACGCAGGCTGGGGTCCCGCTCAATGTTTCGTGAATAGGAAGAAAAGCGGGTTTCCTGCCTTCGCAGGAATGACGAGCTTGGGAAAGTTGGGGTTAACTAACCCCGCCCAAAGCCTGCGGCCGTCAGCTTCTCCAGATAGGCTTGCCAGATCGCCTCATGTTCGCGGCCGAGTTTCAGCAGATACGACCAAGTGTAGAGCCCGGTGTTGTGACCATCGTCGAAGACGATCCGCACCGCATAGGTGCCGATGGGTTCGAGACGCGTGATCCTCACGTGGCGCTTGCCCCAGACCAACTGCTCCTGGCCCGGACCATGGCCCTTCACTTCGGCACTCGGACTCTCGGCCCGCAAATACTCGGCTGCCAGAACATGGTGTTCACCGCTGTCGAAACTGACCGTCAGTTCGGAGCCGTTCGGTCCGAGGCGCAATTCCTCCGGCCACGGATCAATCACGGTTGATCTCGCGCGCCTCTTCCGGCAGCATGATGGGAATGCCATCGCGTATCGGATAGGCAAGACCCGCGGCCCGCGACACCAGCTCCTGGCGTTCGGCATCGTAACTCAGCCGCATCTTGGTGACTGGGCAGACGAGAATCTCAAGCAGGCGCGGATCGGTGCGGGCGTCGGGCGCCGCCATCTATTGCAGCCTTGTCTGGCTGTTAGGCGACATGCGGCGCAGCGCCACTTCCGTCAACGCCACCAGCACATCGGCCCTGGTCTTGAGATCGGGCGCCTCGAGCAGCGCCTGCTTGTCGCCGGGCGGATAGGGTGCGAGCAGCGACAGCGTGTTGACCAACACCTCGGTTGACGCGGCATCGACCTGGTCCCAGTCGGCATTCATGTTGTTGGCGTTGAGATAGTCACGAAACGCCTTCAGCAAGGCCGGACGGTTGACCTCGGTGGCCCCGAGATCCGACACCAGATCGATGGCAAAAGGGTGATAATTGGCGACGACCTGTCGGTAAGGTGTCACGGCAGCTAGCTCTTCGACGATCTCGAAGCGGCTGACGCCCGTGAGGGTGATCACCAGCCGGTCATCAGGTGTTTCGGCATAGGACGTGATGCGACCGGCACAGCCGATCTTCTGCAGATGCGGCACATCCTTATCGGCGGCATCGGATTGCGGCTGGCTCATGCCGATCAGCCGGTCCGACGACATCGCATCCTGGATCATCGCCACATAGCGCGGCTCGAAAATGTTGAGCGGCAGATCGGCGCGCGGCAGAAGCAAAGCTCCCGACAGCGGGAACACCGGAATATGCTGCGGCAGATCGGCTGGCGTGCGGTAACGGTCGAGAAAGCCCATGGAACCTCGGAGTTTCAACTTTAAGAGAACAGAACCGAAGACAGCTTGCGGCGGCCAGCCAGTGTGAACTCATCCTTCGGCCCCCAGGCCTCGAACAGCTTCACCAACTGCTTGCGAGCGGCTTCGTCATTCCAGCTACGCAATTTCCGGATCACATAGATCAGTTGATCGGTGGCTTCGGCGCGCTCGCCAGCCCCATTAAGCAGCACGGAAAGATCAAGTCTTGCCTGGAAATCATCGCTATCGCGCTCAATCCTTGCCTTGAGCTGGCCGATTTCCGAAAGATCGACGGGGTTCAGCGCCAATTCGAGCTGCGCCGTGACGCTGAGGATTTCCGGGTCCTTGGCCTTGGCGGGTGGGACCAGCGCCAAAGTCGCCTGGGCATTCTCAAGGTCACCGGCTGCGATCTGGCAACGCACCATGCCAGCGATGGCGCCGATATTCTCGCGGTCAGCTTGCAGCACCTGGGCAAAAATTTGCGCCGCCGTCTGGAGATCCCCGGCATCGAAGGCGGCGCGCGCATCGGTTAATGCCGCCTCGATCTCTTCCGCCATGCTGCCCTGACCGCCGAGGCGGTCGACGAATTGCTTCAGCTGACTCTCCGGCAGCGCACCCATGAAACCATCGACCGGCTGGCCGTTGACGAAAGCATAGACGGCAGGGATCGACTGGATGCGCATCTGCTGGGCAAGCTGCGGGTTTTCATCGATATTGATCTTCACCATGCGGACCTTGCCGTTGGCTTGCTTGACCACCTTTTCGAGTGCTGGGCCCAGCTGCTTGCACGGCCCGCACCACGGCGCCCAGAAATCGACAATGACCGGTTGCTGCCGCGACGGATCGATGACATCGCGCATGAAATTCTGGGTATTCGACTCCTTGATCAGGTCAACCACCGGTGCGGCTGCCCCCTGGCCAGCAGGTTGGCCACCAATAATCATGCTCATGCAAATACCCTCAAGCGCTCGTTTCGCCTTACATGGAACAATCGCGTCTATATTTCAATGCGTCAGGCCACCGCGACGATCTTCGGGTCGTGGCCCAGCGCCCGCAGGAAGCGCAGCAGATCGGTCGAACGGATGTCGTGGTGGCGGTGTTCTGCAGCGGGTGATAGTTCACCAGTTCATGCGCCATCATTGCCGCATCAAGCACGACATTGACCCGGTGCGAGGTGTCGTTGATCAGGCCGAAGGGGGTGACCGAACCCGGTTCGACGCCAAGCACCTCCATCATCAGTTCCGGCTTGCCGAAGGACAGCCGCCGCGAGCCGATCTTGGCGGGTGCCGTCTTGAGATCGATCTCCGATTCTCCCAGGCAGACAATCAGCCAGAGCTGCCCCTTGTCGTCCTTGAGGAACAGGTTCTTGCAGTGCCCGCCATCGATTCCTTCCTTGTGCCCACGCGCCTCTTCGACCGTGTAGACGGCCGGGTGATCTCGGGTTTTTGTCTCGATTTCCAATGATTTAAGGCGGGCGAAAAGCTCATCGCGGGTCGCTGGCATGGCGGCCGGTCATCCTCTGTTGGTGATGCTTGAGGTTGTTCTTGCATTTGCCGGACACTTAGGCAATAAGTCGCGCCACCTACCGGCTTCGGCTGGTTCTCGGATGCGGGCGTAGCTCAGGGGTAGAGCATAACCTTGCCAAGGTTAGGGTCGGGCGTTCGAATCGCCTCGCCCGCTCCAAATTTTCTTACATCAACTGTCTACCAATCAGCAAAACCGGCTTTCCAGCCGGGAAGCCGCGGCGCGTGGCCGGATGCAGGCGACTGCCTCTCATTGTCATGTGTTTGACATTGAACTGTAATAATCTTCGGACTGAGTGTGAGACGTCGGAGAGTTCAATGACCGCGCGGCGCGGCAAGTCCGGAAGTGACAAATCCATTTGTGCTGGCCGCGCGCCGCGGGATGGATTGCCATCGGGATTCGAAACGGAAGTAAAATTCGCCACCTCTCCCGAGGGCTTGCAGCAAGCCTTCCTCTCGCCACGGCTAGGGGGCGGCCTGGCGGCCCGGACTCAGACCTTGCGCTCGATTTACTTCGATACGGCGCAGTGTTGCTTGTTCAGACAGGGCATCGTTCTGCGGCTGCGGAAATCTGCCGGAACACCGCCAGTGATGACCTTGAAAATGCCGGCCATTGGACATGCTGGACCGTTCCGGCGCAACGAAACAGAAGTGCGGTCCATTTCGATGGCACCAAACCTCGAACTCTTCGATTCAAACTTGGCGCGGCACCTCCGGCACCTGACCGGCGGACGGCCGTTGGAGGCGCAGTTCGAAACCCGTGTGACGCGCCGCACCCGGCAACTTGAGTTTGATGGCGCGGCGGTTGAAGTCGCATTCGATGAAGGCAAGATCGTCACCACCAGCGGCGCGCAATTGGCGATCTGCGAAGTTGAACTCGAACTCAAGTCAGGAGAATCCGGCAAGCTCTTTGACCTGGCGTCTCGTGCCGCGGCGGACTTGCCGCTTCGTATCGACATCGCCTCTAAATCCGAAAAGGGGTTCAGGTTGAGAAGTGGCGAGGCGTCCTCCGCCATGAAAGCAAAGGCCGTCGAACTCAAGAATTCCGCAACATTCGACCAACTGATCGCTTCAATTCTTGTTGGCAGTCTCACGCACTTTGCTGCCAACTGGACTCCCTTGCTGGAATCGGACGCCGCTGAACCAATTCACCAGTTGCGTGTATCGCTGCGGCGCCTGCGCAGCGCCTTCAAGATTTTTGCATGGAGCCTCAAATGCCAAGACTTCGTTGATCTACGCGCCGAAGCCAAGCGGATTGCTACCGCACTTGGCGAAGCACGGGCACTCGATGCCTGGCGGGAAGATGCGGCAAGTGGGCCAATGACCAACCGATCGAGGCCCGAAGGCTTCAACGCCTTGATGGCAAGAACACAGCAGCGCCGTGCCGCTGCCTATGATGATGCAAGGATTCTGATCCAGGACACAGCAGCGACACTATTTGTGCTGAGGCTTCAAACCTTGATTGTTCGCCAGGCGTGGCGCGGCGGCCTCGCAACATCAGATGCCGTGAAGCTCACACGGTCAGCGCGCGGCTTCGCCATTGAAGCCTTGGACAAGCTGTTGGTCCGCGTCAGAAAACGCGACCGCAAGCTACAGAGCCGTTCGGACGAGGAACGCCATGCCCTGCGCATCGCTCTCAAGGACCTGCGCTATGGCATCGAATTCTTTGCCGGCCTCTTTGGTCACCCGAGGCAGGTTGCCGACTATCTTTCGCGGCTTGGTGCATTGCAGGACATTCTCGGCGCCCACAATGATGCCGTTTCATCGGCAAAGCTGCTGCGGGATTTATCGAGAGGTTGTGGACCTGAAATCGCCCATGCTGTGGGTTACTTCGAAGGCTGGCAGGCCCGCGGCATACCGGTCACCGATCAAGCTCTCGATCGCGCCTGGAAGGCGTCGAAACCATTCTGGCATTGAGCGGCAGCCGCCGTTATTTCAACACCGCCTTGTCGATCAGTTTGAAGAACAGCGGATAGGGTAGAAGCCGCGCAAGCTTGAGGATGGTCACGAAACGCCGCGGATAGGCGATCTCGAAGCGCCCGGACACGAGGCCTTCGATGCTGCGGCGTCCAGCTTCGTCGGCCTTCATAAGGAACGGCATCTGGAAATCATTCTGCGCCGTCAGCGGTGTTTCGACAAAACCCGGATTGATGACGCTGACCTTGACGCCTGCGCGCTTCAACTCCGGATAAAGACATTCGCCGAGATTGATGAGCGCCGCCTTGGTTGGCCCATAGGCCGCCGCTTGCGGCAAGCCGACGTAACCCGCGACCGAGGCAATCCAAGCGACATGGCCGTTGCCGCGCGCCATCATGCGCGGCGTAAGCCCTGAAAGGCAATTGACGACGCCCATGTAGTTGGTCGCCATCGTGTTGCTGAACACCGCCAGATCAAGAGCGGTGGCGGCAACCGGGGTGTAAGCACCTGCCCCCAGCACGGCGAGATCGATCGGCCCGAGTTCCGCCTCGATGCGAGCAACCGTGGCTTGAGCAGCATTCGCATCCGTGACATCCAGCGGGTAAGCTGCAATGCCAGCGCCGAGATCGGCGAGCTTCGCAGCCGAACGTGCTGACGCCGCAACCCTGACGCCACGCGCCGCCAATTGCAGCGCAATTTCGCGGCCGATGCCGGTTGATGCCCCGGTGACCCAGACGGTCTTCCAGGGGAGTGGCAAGCTCAACCTCAGATGCCGACGAAGGGCTGCATCAGCCGGGCCGCAAGCGACTTGAAGCGCGTCGGCCTGATGGTGGCGACGAGGCAGATGCAATCATCGCCCGGCTCCACCACCGGCGTGTGGACGATCTCCTCGTCCAGATCGGCAACGTCGCCGGCGGCGAAAACGCCCATGTGATCGAAATAGGCACCCTTGAGCACAAGGGTGATCTCCTCGCCGCCATGGCCATGCTCCGGCATGGTGCGGCCAGCCCCGATGCGCATCAGCTTCAACTGGCCCTTGGCATGGGCCGGAAGCTTCACATTGAACATGGCGACACCCGGCGCCCTCTTCTTCCAGGCAATCGCCTCGAACGACGAGACATTGAGCAATCGCGACAGAACAGCCGGAATCTCCGAGCGTGGTGCTGCGACCGGAAGCCGGTACACGGTTGCCTGATCGAGAGCTGCCAGCGTCTTGGCCCGGCACGCGGCAGAAACAGCGGTGCTGTCAAGAGTGGCCAGCAATTCGCCGCCAAGCGCCTCAGCCTCATGCACGGCAACCCGGCACGCCGGACACATCGCCAGATGCGAAGCGACAACGACGACGAAGGCGTCATCGAGGGTTCCCGCCGCGTAGGCAAGAACCGTACTGGGATCGAGATGATGGTTCGGTTTCAAGTTCCGGTCTCCAAGATACGGCGCAGATGGCCATAGGCCAGCCGCATGCGCGATTTGACGGTTCCAAGTGGAATGGCGAGCTTCTGGGCGATCTCGCTTTGCGGCAGATCTTCCACGAAGGACAGCAGCAGCACCTGCCGCTGTTCATCCGGAATATTGGCCAGCGCCCTTGCCACCAGCCCGTCTTCCTGTTTGCGAACCAGCAGCTCCTCGCCTTCGGCGGCTTCCGATGGTTCGTCATAGTCGCCGAGTTCGGTCATCGGCATGTGAACGTCACGCCGGATACGATCGATCCGCAAGTTGCGCGAGATGGTGAACACCCAGGTGGTGACCGAGCCCTTCGACGGTTCGTAGAGGCCAGCCTTCGTCCACACAGCGATCATTGCGTCCTGCACCAGATCCTCGGCCAGTTCCGCCGAGGCGTTCTTGCGCATCATGAAACTCTTGAGGCGCGGCGCGAAGTGATCGAACAACTGCGCGTAGGCCTGCCGGTCATGACTCTGGGCGACGCGCCCCATCAATCCCCGGAAGTGGGCTTCCAGTTTCTGCTTTTCTCCGTCGATCTGCCTGTCAGCCTTTTCCATGGCGGCCAGCATAGCACCTATTTCCTTTGTTCAGCGGAGTTTACGCCAGCCCATGACCGTTGGATCACCCAATGATCCACGAGGGCCGGGGCGGCGTAAGCGAAGAGTATTCAAGGATAATTTCGTGACATTTCGCCATATCGCCGTCATCGGATCAGGCATTTCCGGACTTTCCGCCGCCTGGCTGCTCTCCCAAAAGCACCGCGTCACACTGTTCGAGGCCGACGCCCGGCCCGGCGGCCATTCCAATACGGTTGATATCGATATCGATGGCACCTCCGTCGCGGTCGATACCGGGTTCATCGTCTATAACCCGCCGGCCTATCCGAACCTCACCGCACTTTTCGATCACCTGAATGTCCAGACGTCGCCCGCCACCATGGGCTTCTCGGTTTCGATGGGCGATGGTGCTTATGAGTATGCCGGAACCAATCTTGCGCAGTTGGTGGGGCATGCGCGCAATCTTTTCGATGTCGGGCACTGGCAATTAATCCGCGACATTCCCCGCTTCTTCAAAACCGCACTGGCCAGACTAGCATTGCTCGGCGAAGATGTGACGATCGGCCAGTTCCTCGAAGCCGAGGGCTATTCCGAGTATTTCATCGAGCGCCACCTGCTGCCCATGGCAGGCGCCATCTGGTCTGCCTCTCCGGCCGGCATGCGCGACTATCCAGCGCGCGCCTTCCTCCGCTTCTTCGATAATCACGGGCTGCTGCAACTCACCAACCGGCCGCTCTGGCGCACAGTCCGGGGCGGCTCGCGCGAGTATGTTTCACGGCTGATTGCCGATGGCCAATTCGACATCAAGTTGAACTCTCCGGTGCGTGGCATTCGCCGGGTGCCGCATGGCGTGTCACTGCGCGTGGGCGGCGATGCCGAGCTGGTCTACTCCGATGTGGTAATCGCCACCCATGCTGATCAGGCGCTTGCCATGCTGGATGACGCCAGCCCGCAAGAACGTGGCCTGCTCGGCCGCTTCCGCTATTCGCGTAACCGTGCCATCCTGCACCGCGATGAGAGCCTCATGCCGAGACGCCGCCGCCTGTGGTCAAGCTGGAACTATTTGTCTGCCATGCCACCGGCGGCATCGGCAAGTTCGGTTACCTACTGGATGAACGCGCTGCAACCCTTGAAGACGAAGGCGCCTGTGTTCATCAGCATCAATCCGCTGCGCGAACCAGAAGAGTCCAAGCTGCTGGCGGAGTTCAACTATGCCCACCCGGTGTTTGACAAAGACGCGATGACGGCACAGCGCGATATCTGGCAACTACAGGGCGTGAACCGCACATGGTTTTGCGGCGCGCATTTTGGTTCCGGCTTCCATGAAGACGGGTTGCAGGCGGGCCTCGCGGTGGCCGAGCAGCTGGGCGATATGCGTAGACCATGGACTGTCGCCAATCCCGATGGCCGCATTCACATTCAACCGGCGGAGGGCGCCCTGCCGCCTTACGTCGAAGCGGCCGAGTGAGATGCCGCAATCCTGTCTCTATCACGGTGAAGTGGTGCATCGGCGGTTGCAGCCCTTGCGCCACGAGCTGCGCTACAAGGTGTTCAATCTCTTCGCCGACATCGACCAGCTGGACACCATCGCCAGCCATTGCCGCCTGTTCAGCCATAACCGCTTCAACCTGTTTTCTGTGATGGACCGCAATCATGGGCCGGGTGACGGCACCCCGATCCGCGATCACGTTTGGCGGCTGACCCGGGCCGCGAAAGATGGCGCCGAGGTGAAGCGCATCTTCATGTTCTGCTATCCAAGTGTGCTTGGCTACGTCTTCAATCCGCTGACCGTCTATTACGGCTTCGATGCGGAGGACCGCCTGAGACTGATGATCTATGAAGTGAACAACACCTTCGGCGGCCGCCATTCCTATGTCATTCCAGTTGGCGGGATTTTGGCGCAGAGGGCGGATAAGCACTTCCATGTCTCGCCCTTCAACGCTGTCGAAGGCCACTATGATTTCCATTTTTCGGCACCCACCGAAAAAATGGCGCTCGGCATCACGCTCACCGTCGATCAGGCCCCCATCCTCAAGGCCTATGTGAGCGGCACCAGGCTGGCCTTGAGCGATGCCAATCTGTTGCGATCCTTCCTCACCATACCATTCCTCACCGTCAAGGTGATCACGGCGATCCACTTGCAAGCCCTCAGGCTCTTGTGGAAAGGTCTAAGGCTGGAGCGTGCCCCGAGGGGGCCCACCCACCAGGTCGACAATCTATCTGAGGGCTAGCCGAAGTCATGAGTTCCGATACCGCTACTGTCCGGGAGAGTCTGCTGGGCCGGCTCTTCCTCGCCGTTGGTTCAAGGATCCTGCCGCAAGCCATTGAGGGCGGGTTGACCCTCACCTTGCCGTCGGGTGCCTCGCACCGCATTGGCTACGAACGGCCAGGCGCTACCTGCGACCTGCAGGTCTGCAATTATCGCCCGGTGTGGAGTGCCATGCGCCGCGGTGCCGTGGGCTTTGCAGAGAGCTACATGGCGGGCGATCTCGACAGCAGCGACATCACCGCCGTGCTGCGCTTCTACCTGCAGAACCGCCATGCGCTCGACCAGGCGGCCAAGCCCGTCTTCTACAAGAGCCTGGTTGACCGGGTGTTTCACCTGATGCGCTCCAATACGAAAAGCGGCGCCAGGCGCAACATCAGTGAGCACTACGACCTCGGCAATGATTTCTATTCCCAGTGGCTCGATTCAACCATGAGCTATTCCTCCGCCTACTACGGCGCTGGGGCCAATTCGCTCGAGGCGGCACAGAAGGCCAAGTATGACCTGGTCTTCGATGGCCTCGATATCGGCGAGGGCGCCCATGTTCTGGAAATCGGCTGTGGCTGGGGCGGCTTTGCCGAAGTGGCGGCGGAGCGCGGTTGCAAGGTCACCGGCATCACCATCTCGCAACAGCAACTCGATTATGCCACCAGCCGCCTGAAGGACCGCGCCGAACTGCGGTTCGAGGACTACCGCGACACCACCGGGACTTATGATGCCATCGCCTCGATCGAGATGATCGAAGCCGTTGGCGAGGCCCACTGGCCCGATTATTTCCGCGTGCTGAGGGATCGCCTGAAACTCGGTGGTTGTGCCGCCGTGCAGGCGATCACCATCGATGAAAGCTTCTACGAGGGCTACCGCACCACCACCGACTTCATCCAGCGTTACATTTTTCCCGGCGGCATGCTGCCAACCCGCACCATTCTCGCCCAGCAGGCGAAACTGGCGGGCCTGAAACTCGAGCCGTTGCAGACCTTCGGTCACGACTATGCCCGCACATTGGCCCTGTGGCGCGACCGCTTCGAGGCTTCGTGGGCGGCGATCAGCACGCTTGGCTTCGACGACAATTTCCGCCGCCGCTGGCGCTATTACCTTTGCTATTGCGAAGCCGGTTTCAGCGAAAGCGCCATCGATGTCGGCGTCTACCGGTTTCGCCGCATCGAGTGACCGGAATACTCACCGTCAGCGGCCGGCGTAAAGCATCTCGTAGAGGACTGGCCTGATTGCCAGCATCAGGCCATCGGCCATGGCGGCTTGTCCTTCAGCCGACGGGTGCAGTGCCCCCGTCGTCTCCGAGAATACGGCGGCGGAAGCCTTCTCGTCGATCTTGCCATATTTGTCCGCGACCTTCTGATTGATCACCATGTAGGCATCATTGAAGGTGCGCACCCAGCGCTGGCGGAGCGCATAAGGATAGTTTTGTTCCGCCGGATCATAGGGCCGCCATGCGCCCTCATCGCCCGAGAGACTTGACTGGCAGGTCTGGGTGTCGCGCTCTGACTTGCCATAGCACGGGATCATCAGGACCTCGGCCGGATCGCTGCCACGGCGTAGATCCTGCGCGCAGAAGCCATGGCCTTCGAACATCTGGTCGGCATAGATCTGGCCGGCAAAGCTCCAGCCGTGATCACCTGCCAGATCGCGCATGCGCTTGTAGAGGATGGCGAACTGGCCGCGCACCGCCTCCAGCCGGTCGGAGCGCGCCGTCAGCCAGGAGGAGAACATGTCGAGCGACTGGTTGGCGGGGTAGCGGTCCTCGTCCCGGCCCTCTTCAGGCGCTGCCTGGCAGATGCCGCCTTGTTCATCGGTGACGAGATCCGGATAGGCGGTCAGAACCACGCGCGAGGAATCGAACACCCCGTCTTCGGCAGATGACAGCGGCACGCTGGCCTCGAGTGCTGCCGCCAGTCTGGCATAGGCGCCGGGGAGCACGTCGCGCATGCGCCGCGAGAACTCCTTGGCCGAGACGGTGGCGCCGAAAAAATCCGCAATTGCCGAAGACACGCCATCGCGCAACGACGCCCAGGCGACGATGCTGGAAAAGCCGATGTCATTGCCGCCGACCGACAGGAAAAGAAAATCGAGTTTCCGCCTGAAAGCGCCATCGACACAAACCGGAAGGCCATCGCGCATTTGCGGTTTGTCGCGGCAGAGTTCGCGCACCAGGCGATAGAGTTGCGAATCCCGTGACCCTCCCGACAGCGGGCGGGCGGCGGCACCAGCCGCAGCATTGGTACCGGTGACACGCTCGACATATGTCTGCGGTCCCAGCAATCCGTCGTCGATGCCAGCACCGGAGCAAGAATAGTCAAGATAGATGACAGCGCTTTGCGGATTTTCGACGGCGACCTGCAGCGCGGCGCGCAACTGATGGCCATAGAGCGAGCGATGGCACAGTTGGTCGGTCCATTCGGCCGAGCCGAAGCCATCGTTGCGCTGGCGTTGCGGATAAAGATTGCGGTGGCGATGGGCATTGCCGAAGGCGATCGGCAGATCGGGGTTGCCCTCGCCCGAGGCAAAGCTGTCACCAAGCCCGGCAATCAGCAGATCGCGCACCGCTGCATCGACGATGATCGGCTGCTCGCCAACGACGTTTACGGAGATTTCGGCGCCACCCGGATAGGGAAGTGCCGCATCTGGCCCGCTGACCCGCTCACTGCACAGTGCTTCAGCGACGAGCGCACCGCCGATCCGCCATTCACAGCGGGCGGTCTTGGGCAGGACCGCGCCGGATGCGGCAGTGAGCCAGAGTTCGATGCCGTGACGTTGCGGATTGAGATAGGACTCGATGCCGCCACACGCCGAATGCGTGCGCTTCTCGCTGTCATAGCACAGTCCATCCTTGCCCTTTGCAGCCCAGCCCCGCCAATCGAAACTCTTGCGCAGGATGGTACTGAAGGCAATGAAGCGGTCGTTCAGCACATGTTCGGACCCGATGACTGATGTTCTGGCAACGAAAGTGTCGCGCTGGTCTTGGGCCATGTTGCGGCCATCGACATGCAGCAGATATTGCCGCCAGGCATTCTCATGCAGCTTGAAGAACTTCGGATCGCCAAATAGCCGGAAACGATTGACCACCTGCCACTCGATGCGGAACTGGCTGGCATCGAGCGTCTGGGCGCGCGCCGTCATCGTTGGTGGCCCAAGGGCCAGCCCAAGCATGGCGAGAATGATCACGGCGCGAAACATGTGCAACATGTGGCGCGATAGAGACGACAATACTGGCCAAGTTGGGGCAGCAGGCCCGGAGCGGAACGTTAAGCGCGCCGCCCCAGCAGTTTCCTGATCACAATAGGAAGCGCAATGGAGGCAATCAGCAGGCAGCCGAGGATGACGCTGATGACGATGCCGGGCACGTTGATCAACGACAGGCCAAAGGTGATGAGGCCCAGAATGAAGATCGCCAGCACCACACCGGGGATGGTTCCCGAACCACCAGCGATCGACACGCCACCGAGGATCACCATGGTGATGATATCAAGCTCCCAGCCCAGCGCGATGTTGGGCCTTGTAGACCCAATGCGGGCGGTGAGCAGGGTCGCGGCAATTCCCGCCAACAGCCCGGTGAGTACGAAAAGCCAGAAGCGGATGCGGTCGACAGGTATGCCGGAGAAACGCGCCGCCATCGGATTGTTGCCGATGGCATAGAGCTTGCGGCCGATGGCGGTCTTGTGCAGCACAATCGCGAAGACCACGGCGGCAGCCAGGAAGAGAACAAAGGAATAGGGCAGCGGCGGCCACTTGATAAAATAGCTCTGCCCGATGGTGGTGAGACCGGCTGGATATTTGTTGATCACCTGATCGCCCAGCACGACCTGCGCGATGCCGCGGAACAGCGACATGGTGCCGATGGTGACGACAATCGACGGCAACGCCAACCTTGTAACCAGAAAACCGTTGACCATGCCGCAGGCGATGCCGACCAATGGACCAGCAAGAAACAGGGCGGGCAAGGGCAGGCCCGCCTGCGCCGCGAGACCGGTGGCCAAAGAGGCGACCGCGATGATGGCCGCCACCGACAGATCGATTTCGCGGACGATGATCAGCAGCGCCATGGCCAGCGCCACGAGGGCCTTTTCGGAGAAATTGTAAGTCGCGTCCGACAGGTTGTAGATATCGAGGAAATACGGCGAGATTGCTGTGTTTCCGGCGATCACGATGGCGAGCAGCAGCACGAGAATGCTTTCCCAGCGCAGCAATCCGTCGGCGAGATTGCGGGGACCGGCATCAGCGACGGCGGCGCGTTTCGGACTGTTCATTGCGCACCTGCCGCGGCACGCCGTGCTTCCGGTAGTATCAGCTTGACGCCACGCTTTTCCGCCCGAGCGTTGACGACCACGGCGGCGAGGATGACGGCACCCGAAATCGCCATCTGCCAGAACGGCGTGATCTGCATCACCGGCAGTGCGTTGACGATGATGCCGAGGAACAGGGCACCCAGCAGTGTTCCCGTCACGCTACCGACCCCACCGGCAATCGACACGCCGCCGATGACACAAGCTGCGATGACGGTGAGTTCGAAGCCAGAGGCAATTTCCGAATAGGCAACACCATAGCGCGACACCCAGAGATAGCCGCAAACACCGGAAATGGCTCCTGCCAGGACATAGACCAGCAATTGCTGGCGCCCGAGATCGATGCCGCAATAGCGCGCCGCCACGGGATTGCCGCCCACGGCATAGAGTGCGCGGCCGGTTCTTGTCATGTTGAGGAACAGCCAGATGGCAATGGCAACGCCGGCCATGATCCAGAAGATGCTCGACAGGCCGAAAATGTTGAGCTTCGGAAAGTTCTGGAAGACATCTCCCATCTCCGAGGCATTGACCTGGTTGCCGCCGCCATAGACGACGATCAGACCACGGAAGATGGCGAGCGTTCCAAGCGTCACGACGATCGGCGGGATGCCCAGAATCGAAATCAGGCTGCCATTGATCAACCCCAGCAGCATGCCGGTGGCCAGTGCCACGGCAATATAGGCGATGACAGGAAGGTCCGGCGAATTCTGCGCCAGCGATGCCGAGATCATGCCGCTCAATGCGAGGTTTGAGGCCGTCGACAGATCGATGCCGCGCGTCAGGATAACAATCATCTGGGCCAAGGCGAGCATCGCCAGGATCGATGTATCATTCAGCACACGGAGAATATTTCCGAACGACACGAAGGCCGGGGCATAGGTGCCGATGCCGGCGATCATCAGGGCAATGATGATGGCGAGCGCCAGCTCGCGGTGTTTCAGCAAGGCGCTCATGCGGCCTTCCTGGCGCCGGTCGCTGCCGACACGATGGCTTCCGCCGACCATGATCCGCGCGACATGACACTCACGATGCGGCCTTCCTGCATGACCACCACACGATCCGAAAGTCCCATGATCTCCGGCAATTCCGATGAAACCAGAATAACCGCCAAACCTTCTTCCGCCAGCTCGCCAATGAAATCATGAACCGCCGCCTTCGATCCGACATCGATGCCCTTGGTCGGCTCGTCGAGGATGATCACCTTGGGCTTGGCTGCCAGCCATTTGGCGATGACCACCTTTTGCTGGTTGCCGCCCGACAGTTCACCGAGCGTCTGTTCCCAATGTGCGGCGCGGACATCAAGCCTGGTGCCGAGCTTGCGGACGGTATCGAGCTCGGAGGGTTTCGACAGGAACCAGTTCTTCACGTGCTGGGAAATCGACGCCAGCGTCACATTCTCGCGGATGCCGAAGGGCAGCACTGCGCCCTGTTGCTGGCGGTCTTCCGGCACATAGGAAATGCCAGCGGCAATGGCATCGGCGGGCGAGGCGATGGTTACCTTCTGGCCGTGCAGCGTCACGCTTCCGGTCAAGGCCGGCGTCATGCCGAAGAGGCACTGCATTGCTTCCGACCGGCCAGCCCCCACCAGACCGTAGAAACCGAGGATTTCACCGCGCCGCAGTTCAAACGCGATATCGGCGAATTCGGTGGCATTCGAAAGTCCTTCAACCTTGAGAACAGTTTCACCGATAGCGATGTCGCGTTTCGGAAACACCTGGTCGATCGGACGGCCGACCATCAAGCTGACAAGCTTCGGCTCGGTGACCTCGGCAATGAGCCCCTCGCCGACCTTCTCGCCGTCACGAAGGCAGACGAAGCGGTCGGCGACATGAAAAATCTCGTCGAACTTGTGGGAAATGAAAACGATGGCCCGGCCTTCGGACTTCAACTGTGCGACAATGCGGAACAGGTCGTCAATCTCGTGGCGCGACAGGGCCGCCGTCGGCTCGTCCATGATGATGACCGAGGCGTCATGGCTGAGCGCCCGGGTAATTTCCACCATGTGCTTTTGCGCCACCGACAATTGTTTCAGCTTTGCATCCGGTGAAAAATCGGCGTCGATGCGCTTCAGCAGTTCGGTGGCGCGACGGCGCATCTGCTGCCAGTCAACTAACTTTGTGCCCGACACCGGCATGTGGCCCATGAAAATATTCTCGGTGACGTTCAATTCGTCGAACATCACGGTTTCTTGGTGGATGGCAGCGATGCCCGCCCCCCACGAGTCGCGTGGCGATGAAAAGCGTACCGGCTTGCCATTGACAGCGATCTGCCCTTCGTCAGGCACGTAGATGCCGGTCAGTATCTTGACGATGGTCGATTTACCAGCACCGTTTTCACCGATGAGGGCGGTCACTTCGCCAGCCTTCAGGTCAAACGAAACGTCGCGCAAGGCACGCACGCCCGGAAAGGACTTCGACAGCCCACCAAGCGACAAAACAGTTCCCCCGCCATTCGGCGGGGGATTTTCGTGTGAGGGATTCATTAGAATATCTTGGCGAATTCCTCGACGTTCGACTTGTCGAAAACGAAGGGGTCGCCCATCGCGGCCTGACCGTCGTCACCGACAACCGTCTCGCCCTTCTTGCCCATCTTGACCGTCGATCCTGGTCCGGCTTCAGCACCATTGAGGATGTTGATCATGATCTGCGTCGAGGAATAGCCATACTCGACCGGGTTCCAGATCGCGAATGTATCGCAAGCGCCCTTCAGCACGGCGTCCTTCATTTCGGACGGAAGGCCGAGACCGGTGATGAACACCTTGCCGATGAGGCCGCCGTCGATGATGGCTTTGGCGCCCGAGCGGATGCCGATGGTGGTCGGCGAGATGACACCGCGAAGATTGGGATAGGCCTTCACGAGGCCTTCCATTTCGCGGTAGCTCTTATCGTCCTGGTCATCACCATAGACAGTGGCGACCAGCGGCATGTCCTTGTATTCCGGCTTCTTCCACTCTTCCTTCATGGCCTCGATCCAGGAATTCTGGTTGGTCATGGTGGAAGCGGCCGAGAGGATTGCGACTTCGCCTTTGCCGCCCAGCGTCTTGGCGATCATCTGCACCTGCTTGGCGCCAATGAGTGGCGTCGACGACGCATGGAGATGCATGATGCGGCCTTCCTGGCCGATTGCGCTGTCGAAACTGATGACCTTGATGCCGCGCTCCATGGCCTTCTTGCCGACCGGCACGAGGGCGTCGGCATCGTTCGCCGAGACGATGATGCCATCGACCTTCTGGGCGATGAGGGCGTCGATGACGGCGATCTGTTCTTCGGCGGTTGCCTTGGTGGGCGCGGTGTAGATGATTTCGAATCCACCGGCTTCCGCCGCGGCTTCCATGGCGCCCTTGGAGCAGGCATCGAAATAGCTGTTGCCGAGGTTCTTGACGACCATGGCGATGCGCTTGTTTTCGGCGCGCGCAATGCCTGCGAACAGGCCGGTTCCGGTGGCGGCAAGTGCGCCAGCCGACATGATCTTCAGGGTTTGACGGCGGGTTGTCTTCAACATGTGGTCCTCCCAGGGTTAAAGAAGGCCGTTCTGGCCTTCCGGTCTCAACGATGGCCCTTGGCCTTAAGCGGCCGAGGGCACCGTATTCAGTTCCGCGCCGGCAATCACCACTGTGACTCCTGCCTGCCGGACAAGATCAAGGGCTGCTGCAGGTGCGGCATCATCGGTAATAAGTGTGTGGACACGGCTCAGCGGGCAGACGGCCATGCTGCCGCGCTGTTCGAACTTCGATGAATCGGCGATGACGATCAGCTTGTCGGCGCGGCTCAGCAATTTTGCTTCCGCCCGGGCGATCAGCGGATCGCCCTCAATGATGCCGAAGGGCGAAATCGAATAGCAGCTCATGAACATCTTCGACGCGGTATAATGCTGGATGGCATCCTGATCGAAAGGTGACAGCACGATCCCCTGTTCGCGATAGATTTCACCGCCGGGCAGCATGATACGATTGCCGCTGGAAGCGATCAATGCCGAGGCGATCGGGAAACTGTTGGTGAGGATTTGCAAGCGGCGGTGCCGCAAGTGGTCGACCATCTGGAACGTCGTCGTCCCTGCATTGATGATGATTGATTCACCGTCCTGGCAGAGTTCGGCGGCGGCTTGCGCGACGGCGCGCTTTCGGCCGATATTTAGCGTCTGGCTGACATCGAAAGCCCGCGTCGCGAGATTGGGGCGCTCGGTCTGGTCAATGGCTTCCAACCCACCATGAACCCGGCGGATCTGTCCCATCTCGTCGAGCTTGGCCAGATCGCGGCGCAGTGTTGCTGGTGAGACGCCGGTCGCTGACACGAGTTCGCGAACCGTCACGACCGGCTTGGTCCGGACAGCCTCGATGATCATTTGCCAGCGTTCGCGTTCGTGCACGGCTCTCTCCGTTCGCTCAAAGTTACGCACATACGCTCATAAGCGTCAAGGGATGCCGCAGTGCAAAACGTTATTGCGACGCAATATGACGATGTTTGATTGACCTTGCGCATTCGTGCGCGTAACTTTTGCTAACACAATACAGGTGCACCATGAGCAACTCGATTACCGTGCCGTCGCTGTGGGACGATTCCAAGGCCGCCAATCTGGATGAGCCCGGCCTGCTACTCTATCGTTCCAATCTCCTCGGCGCGGATTTGCGCATCACCAATTTTGGCGGCGGCAACACCTCCGCCAAGGTCGCCATGACTGATCCGCTCACCAATGAACAGGTGAGCGTGCTGTGGGTGAAGGGTTCAGGCGGCGACATCGGTTCCATGAAGCTCGATGGTTTCGCCACCCTCTACATGGACAAGCTCGAATCCTTAAAGGGACTATATTCCAACCTCGACCAGGAAGACGCCATGGTCCACGCGCTGAACCATTGCATCTACAATCTGAATTCAAGAGCCCCGTCGATCGACACCTGTCTGCATGGCTATGTGCCTTTCGCGCATGTTGATCACGTGCATTCGGATGCCGTTATCGCCATCGCTGCGTCTAGGGATTCCGAACGCCTGACCAAGGAGATTTTCGGTGGCGAGATGGGGTATCTGCCGTGGCAGCGGCCGGGCATCGACCTCGGCATCAAGCTCGGCAAGATGGCTGAGGAAAATCCAAACTTCGTCGGCGTGGTGCTGGGAAGCCACGGCCTGTTCACCTGGGGCCATACCGCCAGGGATTGCTATGACACGACGCTACGCATCATCAACAAGGCTGCTGTGTGGCTGGAGCGTACGCGCCAGCAGCCGGCCTTCAAGGGCGCCAAGGTGCAATCGCTCACCGAGTCCGAGCGCAAGGCAATTGCCCTGCGCCTGCTGCCGGAGATTCGCGGCCGCATTTCGAAGCACGAGCGCAAGATCGGCCACTTCGTCGATTCACCTGAGGTGATGGAGTTCGTGAATTCCGACCAGCTCGATGCATTGGCGCCACTTGGCACGTCGTGCCCCGATCATTTCCTGCGCACCAAAATCTGCCCGCTGATCGTGCCGCACGATGCCGATGTCGCAGCACTCGACACGCTGATCGATGGTTATCGCGCTGGTTACGCCGCGTATTACGAACGCTGCAAGCATGCCAATTCGCCAGCCATCCGCGATCCCAATGCGGTGATCTACCTTGTGCCACAAGTCGGCATGCTGTCTTTCGCCAAGGACAAGGCAACCGCCCGCATTGCAGCTGAATTCTACGTCAACGCCATCAACGTCATGCGTGGCGCGTCCGGTGTCTCGGCCTATCAGGGCCTTCCGGAACAGGAGGCCTTCAACATCGAATACTGGCTCCTCGAGGAAGCCAAGCTCTCGCGCATGCCAAAGCCCAAGAGTCTCGCCGGCCGCGTCGCCTTCGTCACCGGCGGGGCGGGCGGCATTGGCTCGGCCATTGCCTCGAAGCTGCTGTCGGAAGGTGCCTGCGTGGTGCTGGCCGATATCGACCAGGCCTCGCTCGACGAAGTGACGGCGGGCTTTGCCAAGACTTACGGCAAGGACAACGTGCGCGGCGTGAAAATGGATGTGACGAGCGAGGACGCTGTCATCAGCGCGATGAACGAGACAGCGCTGGCCTATGGCGGCGTTGACATCGTCGTCAACAATGCCGGCATCACCATCTCGGCTCCGGTTGAGGACACGACGGTCGAACTGTGGAACAAGAATTTTTCAGTGATGGGAACCGGTTATTTCCTCGTCGGCCGCGAGGGCTATCGCTTGCTGAAGCGCCAGAGCCTCGGCGGGTCGATGGTGTTCATTTGTTCCAAGAACGCGGTGGCGGCATCGCCTGGGGCCTCGGCCTATTGTTCGGTGAAGGCAGCGGAACTACATCTGGCGCGCTGTATGGCGCTTGAAGGCGCGCCCTTGGGTATCCGCGTCAACGTCGTCAACCCCGACGCGGTGCTACGCGGTTCCAAGATCTGGCAGGGCCCGTGGCGCCAGCAGCGCGCCGCCTCGTTGAAAATCACCGAGGACGACCTTGAGGAGCATTACCGCAAACGCTCGCTGCTGCTGCGCTCGGTGTTCCCGGAAGACATTGCGGAGGGCGTTTATTTCTTCGCTTCCGATCTCTCGTCCAAGTCGACAGGTAACTTTCTCAATGTCGACGCAGGCAACGCCGCGTCCTTCTCGAGGTAGGCCCATGAGCTTCGCGATCACGCCCGATTTCATCGCCAACAGCAACGCCAAGGCCAACGATGCGCTGGCCGAGGATTATGCGGCCCTTGGCCGTCAGCTGGAGCGGCGTGGACTCTCGATCGAGGAAATGACCGAGCGTGCCATGGGTTTCGCGGTCGCAGTGCCGACCTGGGGCGTTGGCACCGGGGGAACGCGATTCGCGCGCTTTCCGGGGCCGGGCGAACCACGCCACATCCAGGACAAGCTCGAGGATTGCGGCGTCATCAACCAGCTCACGCGCACGACGCCCAACGTCTCGCCACATTTTCCATGGGACAAGGTGAAGGACTACAACGCGCTCCGCCAGCAGGCGGCAGCCCATGAACTGGGCTTCGATGAGGTCAATTCAAACACCTTTCAGGACCAGAAGGAACAGCAACGCTCTTACAAATTTGGTTCACTGACCCATGCCGACAAGGGTACCAGGGCGCAGGCAGTGGAGCACAATCTCGAATGCATCGAGATCGGCCGGCAATTGGGCTCGTCAGCCTTGACCGTGTGGATCGCCGATGGTTCGAACTTCCCTGGCCAATTAAATCTCAACGCTGCCTTCGACCGTTACATCGAATCGCTGAAGGTGATCTACGACGCGTTGCCCAAGGACTGGCTGGTCTTCCTTGAGCACAAGCTCTACGAACCTGCCTTCTATTCGACGGTGATTGCCGACTGGGGTTCGAACCTGATGGCCGCACTCGAGTTGGGGCCGAAGGCCAAGTGCCTCGTCGATCTTGGCCATCATGCCCCCAATACCAACATCGAGCAGATCGTCGCGCGGCTGGTGCGGGCCAAGAAGCTCGCGGGCTTCCACTTCAACGATTCGAAATACGGCGACGACGATCTTGACTCAGGTTCCGTCGATCCCTTTCGGCTGTTCCTGGTGTTCAATGAACTGGTGGATGCCGAACTGCGCAAGGCTGAAGGCTTTGCTCCCGCCTACATGATAGACCAGTCGCACAATGTCACCGACCCGATCGAAAGCCTGATGGTGTCTGCGGTCGAAATTCAACGGGCCTTCGTGCAAGCCTCGCTGATTGATCGGACAGCGTTGTCGGCGGCACAGGATGCCAGCGACGTGATGCTGGGCCACCGCCTTGTCAAGCAGGCCTTCATCACCGACGTCTCACCAATTCTCGCCGAAGCGCGCCGCCGCAAAGGTGGGGCCATCGATCCGCTAGGTGTCTATCGTAGCAGCGGCTATCGTGCCGCCAAGACCACTGAACGCCCGCCGGTTGAAGGAACTTCCGCCGGTATTGTCTGAACGGGTTTGTCTGCTTAAGCGACCAACTTGTGGAGCGCGCTGCTGGTCTGCTCAATCTGCTGGGTGAGTTCGACCTGCTTGCTGCGTAAGGCCTCGAGGTGTTGGCGCAAAGTTGCCACAGCCTTGTCGCTCGACAGGATTTCAGCGTCGCCGCCAATCAACTCGAACATCTGGCGGATCTGGGCAATCGGCACCCCGAGCTTTCGTAACAGAAGCACGTTCTTCAGGCGTTTCACGTCGCTTGCCAGGTAGGTGCGGAACTTGCCGTGACGCGGCGGCGACAGCAATTCCGCCCGTTCGTAGAAGCGGATGGTCTTGGGATCACTGGATGTCAGCTTGGCCAATTCACCGATAAACAGAAATCCATCCTGCACGCCGGGTTTGGCTTCCTGCGGTTGAAGGTTGGCGGCTTCGTCGAGCTGCGTATCCATGGTCCTGTTTGTGCCTTCCGGTGACTTTGTTGATGTGAAGCAAATCACTTGAGTTGCATCACAAGTAACCAACTCTCGTAAAAGATGCAATACTGACGTTACACCCTTATAAGTTGTAATGATATCGGGAATGAAAACCTCTCCCCGGAGGAGACCATTGACTGAGGATTAAATCTATCACCCATGTGGTCTTCGGTGCAGTTATTATAGTATAAATTGACAATTATCATCATACTCATAGTATAAACAACTGAAATCAAACACAATTAACTAAATATTAACTCTGATGTCAAATTATTACTGTCAGTCAAACAGTGATACACCGGAATGACTCCGGAAAATCTGTGACATGGAAAGCAGACGGTAAACATGATTATCTTCATCGACGACCGGACCGACGTCACCGACGCCTACCGCAACAGTTTCGACCGGGAGGGTGTATCGGCAGCGACCTTCACGCCCTTGGATTTCGATTCATGGTTTCACTCCACCAGCGGTCCCGACCTGGCAGCTGTCGAGGCTTTCGTGCTTGGCGATTTCGAACGCCGCGAGACCATGACGCGGACCATAAAAACGCGATCCGAAGCGCCCGCAATTGCCCTGAATGATTCAACCGGACTTGAAGTCACCCTCAAGCTATTCGCCGCTGGTGCCGACGATGTCGTGCGCAAGCCCATTCATGCCCGCGAAATCATCGCCCGCATAGGCGCCATTCGCCGCCGGACCACAACACCCTCCAAGGCGGCGGAACTCGGCGATCTCCGGGTTTTCAGCGATGGCCGCGACCCTGAAATTGCAGGCGAGGTTCTGGCCTTGCCGCGCCGCGAACGCCGCATCCTGGAATATCTCATTGCCAACCGCAGCCGCCGCGTCAGCCGCAACCAGATCTTCAATGCCGTCTACGGGCTTTTCGACGAAGAAGTCGAGGAAAGCGTTGTCGAAAGTCACATCAGCAAGCTGCGCAAGAAATTGCGCAATGCCATGGGTTTTGATCCAATCGATACCAAGCGGTACCTCGGTTATCAGATTATCACGCCCCTACGTGCCGCCAGTCTCGTGTGATAGTCCGATTGCGATCTCGCGGAAGGCATCGACAGAACGTTGATCACTGTGTGACTGGCTAAGTAACCTGTACAGTCTCGGTACCATCTCTATGGCGCGGTCAAGTTCACCGTCAGCGCCGGCCACATAGCCACCCATGGCCCTCAGATCGCGCGTTTCTTCGAAGCGCGCGATCAACCGCTTCATGTCACTCGTGGCCTTCACCTGATCCTCTGACAGCACACGCCCCGATAGCCGTGACAATGACCCCAGGACGTCGACCGCCGGATAGCGCCCAAGCTCGGCGATAGCGCGATTCAGCACGATGTGTCCGTCGAGCGTTCCGCGAACGGCATCCGCTACTGGATCATTGTGATCGTCGCCATCGACAAGTACCGAATAGATCCCGGTAATCGTACCTTGCCCCACAACACCTGGCCCGGCGCGCTCAAGCAACTGTGGCAGCTGGCTAAAAACCGAGGGCGGATAGCCCCGCGCCACCGGTGGCTCGCCGGCCGCCAATGCCACCTCGCGGCAGGCGTGGGCATAACGCGTCACCGAATCCATGATCAGCAGAACATGCTGGCCGCAGCCGCGAAAATACTCCGCTACCGAGGTTGCAAGCATCGGCGCCATACGGCGCATCATCGGACTTTCGTCGCCGGTTGAAACGACGGTAATTGCGCTGGCCGCTGCCTGCCCGAGTGTATGATCGATGAACTCGCGCACCTCGCGGCCGCGCTCTCCAACCAGTGAAATCACCAGCACATCGAAGGCCCGGGATTGCGACAACATCGATAGCAGTGTTGACTTGCCAACACCCGATCCGGCAAACACGCCGATTCGCTGGCCCAGACAGAGCGGCGTAAACGCATCGATAACCCGCACCCCGGTGGCTATGCCTTTGCTTGCAATCTGCCGTGACATCGCAATTGGGGGAGCATTGGAGATGCCGACGGCGACGTCACCTCGGTCAAGCGCTTCACCGCCATCGACAGGCCGCCCCAGGGCATTGATCACCCGGCCCTTCCAGCTTTCCGTCGGGTAGAACAACAAGGGCTGACGCGGATATGCCTTGGCACCAAGTCCAATCGCTGCATTTGCCTCGAAGGGCTTGGCGTGTGCAAAATCCCGTTCAAGCCGGATGACTTCCGCCAGCTTTGGCCCATGCGCCGTTTCAATCTCCACCAGCGCTCCGAGCTTGAGCCAGCGCGACAGTCCTTCAACCACAATGACCGAAGACGACACCGCATGTACCTGACCGAGCGGGCGGGCAAATGGCAATTCGGCTGACGCAAGCCGCATGCGGCGCGCCAGATCATCGAGGGCAGAGGGAGGCGGCAACTTCTGAGTACCTGCCTAGGATGATCGGGCGCCAAGGGCCTGAATGGCGTCGCGCAAACTCGAATCGCGTTGTTCCATCCCCGAACTCATCGCCTCGAAAGCCCTTTGCACGGCAATGAGATGCGTCATTTCGAGGACTGGATTCACATTCGACTCCTCGCTGAAGCCTTGCACAACGCCGTTGCGCGTGAAGTCTTCGACCGCAATGCCCTGCGACTGCGTCACAAATCCAGCGTTCTCATAGCGCACGTAACCCTTGGTGAGATCGACCTCGAAGAGGCCAATGGCGCCAATCTGCTTTCCACTCTGGTGGAGCATGCCATCACGGAGAATGTCCGGGGGACCGCCCGCAGGGTCAAGCGTCAACGGCGAGCCGCTTACATCAAGCACGGCATGCCCGGTCAGAGACACAAGATCGCCGGTTGGCAGCATTTGCATCCGGCCATCTCGGGTATAGACCGTGCCTTGTGGTGTCTGCAGTGCCATGAAGCCTTGCCCCTGGATTGCCACATCAAGCGCATTGCCAGTCTTCACCAACCCACCACTCCTCGGATCAACATGGGCTGAACCCTCTGTAGCAAAGGCTGTAAGAAACGGTGCAGTGCGGGACATAACCGTCGAGAAGTGCACACCTTCCGCGCGGAAACCGGCAGTTCCGGCATTGGCGATATTGTTGGCGATCGTAGAGAGCCGCCGTTCCATCGCAACTTGCCCTGACAAGCCGACATAGAAACCCGTTTGCATCAGCGGCCTGGCCCCTTCAGCAACTGCAGGCTCATCAGCAGAGAGTTATCAAACGTTGTCAGCACGGATTGACTCAGCCCGATGCGTGGCGCGGTTTGCGCGGCATCGCTGTGGGCAGCTTGATACCTTGCCGCGAACTTAACGATGAACTTATCCAGCAACTCGGGGTTCTGGAAATCCTCCAGGTTGATTTTCGTGCCGATGAAGGCTGCTTGCTTGTCGATACCTGTGTTGGAATAGGACGCGGGAAGGCCGAGGGCGGTTTGCACGACCTTGTAAAGTGCGGAATCACCCATAAGACCGAAGATGCTGTCAACTGAAGTGGCCTTGCGTTGAAAGTACAATGCAAGGCGTAAACCTTCATCCCTGCTACCTGCATCGGCCTCAAGCTGAATTCGGGAAAACCGGTCGACAGCGCCTTGTTGTGCACGGTCAAAGGCAGTCGCCGAGGCGCCATAGCGGGCGAAATTGAAGGCCTCTGCAAACTCGCGGAAACGCCCGTCGGCGAGCTGCAGGGCAAAGCTTTTCGGACCATCGATTCCCTCGGTCAGTACTTTGCGCATGAACGCCTTGCCATAAATCATGTCCTTGAGGCCAAAAGCCGTCATGGCAAAATTGTAAAGGCGGTCGTTCTTCAGAAAATCCTCTGCCGACGTGACTTTGCGAATATTGGCGAGGTAATAATCGCTATCCCGCTTGACATCTGGGCGCTGCGTGATGGTTTTCAGCGACAGGTCGAGATTGCGGGCGATCTGCTGATAGCTTGGGACGGTGCCGACCAATGACGTGACCTCCGAATGGCTGGGTTCAATCTCCCCCATCGTCCTTGTCTGGACCTGAACTGAACTCGTGCAACAGTCCCGCGCAAGCACCTGACCTTAGCTCATCACTGCAGGATTTCATTCGGTGGGGGTGTTGCAGACATGACGTTCGTGATCGGCATGATCGTCGTCTTTGGTTGCCTGCTGGGCGGCTTCGCCGCAATGGGCGGACACATCGACGTGCTCTGGCAGCCCTGGGAATATGTCATCATTCTGGGTTCGGCCATCGGCACCTTCTTCGTGGCCAATCCGATGAAGGTGGCGAAGGATAGCTTCAAAGGCATCATGGAGGCGATCAAGGAATCAACACCGAAACCACGCGACTATCTTGACACTCTCGCCATTCTTTACGCGCTGATGCGCGAACTCCGCACCAAGACGCGGACCGAGATGGAAGTTCATGTTGACAATCCGTCGGAGTCCGACATCTTCAAGCTGTTCCCCAAAATACTGGCCGACAAAGATCTTACCAACTTCATCTGCGACTATTGTCGGCTCATCATCATCGGCAATGCCCGCACCCACGAGATTGAATCATTGATGGATGAAGAGATCCAAACCATCCATCGTGACAAGCTCAAAGTCTATCATGCCATCACCGCCGTCTCAGACGCGCTTCCAGCGCTCGGCATCGTCGCCGCCGTGCTCGGTGTCATCAAGGCCATGGGTTCGCTTGACCAGCCGCCGGAAGTGCTGGGCCACCTCATCGGCGCGGCACTCGTCGGAACCTTCGCGGGCATTCTGTTCTCCTATGGCATTTTTGGACCACTTGCAGCCAAGGTCAAAGTCGTGCGCGAGAAAAAAGTCCGCCTCTATACCATTGTCAAGCAGACCCTGCTGGCCTTCATGAACGGCGCCATGCCGCAAGTGGCTCTCGAACACGGCCGAAAAACCATATCTGCATATGAGCGCCCGACCATCTCGGAAGTTGAACAAGAGACGATGAACTCCGGTAGCGGCACCAAGGCCGCCTGACACAATCAAACATGGAAATTCAAACAAACAGACCCCGTGCACTCGCAGCGGGCGACATCAAGCCTCGGCAGCGCAAGTCAATTTCGGCCTTGCCTGCCGTGACACGCCTCGGTAGCAAACTGGCGGAATCTTATAGCGCCACCCTCTTTGGCCCGAGTGGAGCATCACTGCGGGTGACGCTCGATCACATCGAGGAAAGTGCATCCGCCGTCAGTGAGGACGCCGCAACATGGTTTCGGCTTGAAACACGCCTCGGCTCCATGACACTTCACTTGGCATTCGACCGTACGGCCGTGTCGGCCTGCTGCGAAGCAGCCATGGGCGGAACCGGGACAGAGGCGCCATACGAGTTTCCGGACCGGCCGCTTTCGGGCATCGAGAAGGGTATTGTTCGCCTGGCGTTGAAAGGCCTTGGGTCCCGGACCACTGCCGTTTTCGCCGAACAGCTTGCGACGCCGGTGAGCCAATTCGACGGTCTTGTGGAACCTGAAGAGAGCTGCGGGAACAAGGAGCAGATCGTCTTCAGGTTCCTAGTCAATCTGTTCGGCTACAGCGGCGAACTGTGTCTGGCAGCAAGCTCAAGTGAGATTGCGGCCCAATTTGAAACAGCTGGCAGTGAGGCTGGTGCAATTGAGGCCCGGACTGAGCAGCTCGCCGCACTTCAGCGGAGCATTGCCAAGGCCGATATCACCTTCAGTGTTATGTTGGGAGCCGAGACGGTTCTGGTGGAAGACCTCACGAACTTGGCGCCTGGCAGACTCTTGCAACTCTCTTCCAGTCCAAAGGCGCCGGTGCTTGTCTGGAGCGAAGGCAATCCGGTATTTATCGCAACATTGGCGCGTACAGGCGGGCAACTGGCTGTCCGCATCATATCGGCAGCCGAGTGACAATGTTCCCGCAAGATGCGTGTGACTAAATAAGCAAGATGAAGAGCGCCACGTCCGATACTGAGATGACCCCGGCATTCGGAGACGGATTGTCCGGCATGAAGGATGATAGCGGTGATACGCCATTTGGAGCCGGAACACCGTCATCCTCGATGGCAATGCCGGATGCCGGATTGGGCATACCTGGCTTTATGGCCTCAGTACCCGACATGCGGTTGGCAGCCAACCCAAAATTCGCGGCAAACATGCCGAAATCGGTTCTCAAGATACCGGTCGCCATTCAAGTGGTGATCGGATCGGCGCGCGTACCCCTTTCGCAGGTCGCTCAGCTCGGGCCGGGATCGATGATCACGCTCGATCAGAAGCTCGGGGCACCCGCCCTCATCTTGGTGAATGGCAAGGAAGTGGCGAAAGGAGAGCTCTTCGTCTTGGATGGAGAAGGCAGCCGGTTGGGAATAACCATCACTGAGGTGACCGGCAGCGGCGGAAACGCGGCGGACTGAGCGGACCAAGATGCCGCAACTCGAGCAGCCACTACCTGCAGTAACCCGCTCGGGCCGCGAGAAAGTTGCGATCCTGTTGCTGGCGTTGGGTGACAAGTCAGGTACGCCTCTGTTGCAAAAGTTTGCTGCTGGCGATATCAAAAGTATCATGGGATCGGCCTCATCGCTGGGCCGCGTTGACAAGCAGGACCTCGAGTCGCTTGTCGACGACTTTGCTGCCGAGTTCGCCAGAGCCATCGGTCTCGGAACGGATTTTGATGCAGTCAGAAGTCTCGTCGAACAGGCTTTCTCGCCAGCTGAACTCTCCAAGATGCTTGGCGGCCAGATCATGCTGTCCGGAGAACCATCGTGGAAGAAGTTCACGTCCGGACTTGAGGTCACGCTTGTTCCATATCTTCTCGACGAGCATCCCCAAACCGTGGCCATGGTTTTGTCAAGATTGGAAGCCGAATTCGCAGCGCGTTGCCTGTCGATCCTGCCGGGAGACTTTCGCATTACAGTGGCGCGGCGGCTCCTGAAAATTCAACCTGTGGGCAAAGACGTGGAGTCAATCGTCGAGCGCGCAATCGACCGCGACCTGTTATCAAAGGGCGACGCCGGGCTCGAAACTGAGGGCCGCAACCGGCTGGCCGCGATGCTGAATCGCCTGGAGCGAGACCAGTCTGCCGAAATTCTCGCCGGTGTCGCGGCCTGGCGGCCAGATGAAGCTTCAAAATTGCAACGCATGATCTTCTCCTTTGAGGATGTTGGTAAGTTGTCGCAAGCCGCGCGGCTGACACTCTTCGACAAGCTTCAGACGGATCAAGTCATTGCCGCGCTGCGCGGCACCGACGCTGTGGTGAAAGAAACTGTACTCTCGTCACTGGGTGCCAGAGCCCGCCGCATGGTCGAAGCTGAGCTCGCCAGCGACAATGGCACCAAGACCAAGGAAGGCGATGCCGCCCGCAGCGCCATCGCTGCGACTGTACTCGCATTGGCCCAGCGCGGTGAACTTGAAATGCCAAGCGGCGACGGCGGTTGAGGCGGCCGTTCAGTGGCCGGCAGTGAAGATCAGGGCAGCAAGACCGAGGAGCCGACGGAAAAGCGGCTCTCGGAATCGATTGAGAAAGGCAATGTGCCATTCGCCCGCGATATGGCACTCTTCGGTTCGATTGCCGCCATACTCGGAGCTTTCTTGTTGCTTGCAAGTTGGTCGGCCGGACAATTGACACCAGCGCTCGCCCGGATGCTCGATGCTGCCGGAACCATGCGCCTGGATGACCGAGAAGGCGCGGCAAGCTTTCTGTCCACCGTCATCCTGGTTAGCGCCCCGGCTATGCTTCCGCTCTTTGCGATGATTGCTAGTGGCACAGTCGTCGCGTCGCTGATGCAAAATCTGCCCTCGGCATCCAGTGAACGTGTCACGCCAAAACTCAATCGCATTTCGCCTGGATCAGGATGGAAGCGGCTATTCGGCCTCGCTGGCTGGGTCGAATTCAGTAAATCATGTGTCAAGCTCGTAGCCGTTTCCATTGTGGTGGCGATGACGGTGAAGGCACAGTTCCACAGCCTCGCTGACGCGCTCTACGTTGAGCCGTCGCTGCTGCCGGCATTGCTCATGGGCATGATCGTCAACGTCCTCGTGGCGCTCGCGGTCCTCTCATTATTGTTGGCGATCGCCGATCTCACTTGGTCACGCTTCAAGTGGCGCCGCGACTTGCGAATGACCCGCCACGAGGTGACCGAGGAAATGAAACAGGCTGAGGGGGATCCGCATATCAAGGCAAAGATCCGCAACATCGGCCGTCAGCGGACATCCCGGCGAATGCTGGAGAAACTTCCGGGTGCCACCATGGTGATCGCCAACCCGACGCATTTTGCCGTGGCGCTGCGCTATGCCCGGGACGAAGGCGGAGCACCAGTGGTGGTCGCCAAAGGAGCCGACTTTCTAGCTCTGAAAATCAGGGAGAAAGCAGTTGAACATAATGTTCCGGTGATCGAGAACAAGCCTCTGGCGCGCGCACTTTACGACAAGGTGGAGATCGATCAGCAGATTCCCGCCGAATTTTACCGGGCAGTGGCCGAGATTATTCACTATCTGCACAGCCGCCAGCGCCTGCCGCAAGTGCCGCGCCGAACCTGACTGCAAGGCCCAGACAAGCTTAACCGATCATAAAGATTCGTGCCTTGTCGTGGAGTAGTCTCTTGTACCTGTTTGATGTTACCTCTCGCCACATGACGTGGTTGGCCGAACGCCAATCGGTCACGGCTTCAAACATCGCCAATGCCAACACACCTGGCTACCGCACCAGAGACATCGAAGCATTCTCCACTGTTCTCGACGCCGGACCGCTGAACCTCTTCACCACATCTTCGGGCCACATGCAGTTGCCTGGGGGTGCCGCTGGCGCGGCAAGACAGCTGCACGGTGCCAATTGGGATCAAGCCCATTCCGGCAACAACGTCTCGATCGAGAAGGAGCTGATGACCGCAAGTTCAAATAGCCGCATGTTGAATCTCGACATCAGCCTCGCCCGATCCTTTCACCGCATGCTGCTGACCAGTGTAAAGGTGTCGTAGAGATGGATCCGCTGCTTTCAATTATGAAAACCGCCGCATCCGGACTGCAAAGCCAGTCCATGCGCATGCGGATCGTGTCCGAGAATCTGGCCAACCTTGAATCGGCCGGCAACATCCCGGGTGCCGATCCCTATCGCCGCAAAATAGTAAGCTTCGAGACGGCGCTCGATGCGGCGAGCGGGGCCAACCTTGTCAGCGTGAGCCGGGTCATGCGGGATCACCAACCCTTCCGCAACGAGTTCCGGCCGGGCCACCCGGCCGCCGACTCCTTGGGCTATGTCAAGATGCCCAATGTCAGCATGATCATCGAGATGGCAGATATGCGCGAGGCCAACCGCTCTTACGAAGCCAATCTTCAAGTCATCAAGCAGGCCCGCGACATGATCTCAATGACCATCGAACTTCTGCGTGGCCAGTGATGACTGGTGGGCTGGCACTCTCACCTCTCGGCTCGCTGCCAGAGCTTCGCATGGCGCCAAGCCTGGGCTCGCAGTCACCGCAGCCGGTTCAGTCCTCGAAAGACTTTGGAGCCATGTTGGAGGATCTTGCAGCCAACACCATCAATGCCGTACGGCATGGTGAAGCGGCGGCTATCGCCGGTGTGCACGGCAGTCTGCCTTTGCAGACCGTCGTCGAAAGCGTAATGGCGGCGGAGCGCACGCTTCAAACCAGTATCGCAGTGCGCGACAAGTTCATTAGCTCCTATCTCGAAATCACCCGTATGCAGATTTGAGGACAGCAGATGCGCGCACTTTCGATTGCCGCGACCGGCATGGCAGCCCAGCAACTCAATGTTGAGGTCATTGCCAACAACATCGCCAACATCAACACCACCGGTTACAAGCGTACACGGGCCGAGTTCACCGATCTCCTCTACCAGTTTGAGCGCGTACATGGTGTGCCGGCCCAATCCGGTGAAGGGTTGGTGCCGGAAGGTGCGCAACTCGGGCTCGGCACCAGACTGTCGGCAATCCGCCTGCTCAACATCCAGGGGCCACTCGCCAATACCGGAAACAAGCTTGACATCGCCATCAACGGTTCCGGATGGTTTCAGGTTGCTGGGCCCAATGGCGAGCCGCTCTATACCAGGGCCGGTGCCTTCAACACCAACGCGGCGGGCCAGATCGTGACCGCCGATGGTTATTCTATTGAGCCTGCCATTTCCGTTCCGGCCGGAACAACCGATGTGCACATTAACCAGACCGGTGAGGTCTTCGCCCACCTGCAAGGCGAAGCCGACATGACTTCGGTGGGACAAATCACCTTGGCCAACTTCCCGAACTCCGCCGGGTTAAATGCCATAGGCGGCAATCTGTTCCAGATGACGGAGGCATCTGGTGCTGCAGTCGCCGGGCTTCCAGGAGGAACATCCTTTGGCACCGTTGCTCAAGGCTATCTCGAGAGTTCCAACGTCGATCCGGTCAAGGAGATCACCGAGCTGATCTCAGCCCAGCGTGCCTATGAAATGAACTCAAAAGTCATTCAGGCGGCGGACGACATGGCGGGCGTGGTCAGCAAGGGTATCCGGTAACTGACATGAAACGCTTCATTGGACTTGAGATGAAGCGGTGGCTTCCGCAATTCATCACATTGCTGGTGATGGCCCTGACCGGGTCGCAAGCCGCCGCGGAGATCCGCGACTTGCCGGTGCCCGCCGTGACCATATACCCCAATGACATCATTTCTGGGACTCTTCTCGTCGAGCGGCGATTCCGAGTCACGTCCACATCATTGGTTGGATTCGCGACCAGCCGGGCGGGCATTGTCGGCAAACAGACGCGCCGCAGGCTTTCAGCTGGAAAGCCCATCCCGTTGTCGGCATTGGGCACACCCTTGGCAGTACGCCGGGGCGCGACGGTTTCGGCCAGCTATTTCGAGCAGGGCTTTTCTATCAGTACTTTACTGGTTGCGTTGCAGGATGGTTCGGTGGGCGATGTGATCGACGCCAGAAACACGTCTTCTGGTACTTTGGTTCGAGCCCTCGTTCAGTCCGATGGCAGCGTAGTGGTGGGCGGAGAATGAAGCTGCTCGCATGCTCAATGCTGCTACTGGTTTCCCACTTGCAATGCGCTGGGGCCGCATCGCGGTTGAAGGACATTACCGATGTTCAGGGCATTCGCGACAACCAGCTTGTCGGTTATGGCCTTGTGATCGGGCTGAATGGCAGCGGCGACAGCATGCGCAATGCTCCGTTTACGGAGCAATCTGCGCGCTCGATGTTGCAGCGCCTGGGTGTTGGCGTTCCGGCAGGTTCGGTGCGTTCCCGCAACATCGCCGCTGTTGTAGTCACCGCCCGGTTGCCGCCCTTCGCGGCCAAGGGCGAACGCATCGACGTCACGGTATCATCGCTTGGTGACGCAACCTCACTTTCTGGAGGAACTCTTGTGCTGACGCCGCTTTCGGCCGCTGATGGCCGCGCTTATGCCGTCGCACAAGGCGGCGTTTCCGTAACCGGCTTTGCGGCGTCGGGACAGGCTGAAGCATTGTCGCAAGGTGTGCCGACCGGCGGACGCATCGCCAATGGTGTGCTGATCGAGCGTGAGATGCCCGCGGATTTCAACAGCGTACGGGAACTCTCTCTGAAGATCCGCAATCCTGACTTCGGCACGGCCGCTGCAATCTCCGATGCCATCAACACTTTCGCTATAAAAAACTATGGCCAGCCAATTGCTCAGGAAATGGATCTGCGCACCGTGACCATTACGCGCCCCGAAAAACTGAAGGCTTCAAGGTTGATGGCCGAGATTGGCGGACTCATGGTCGAGGCCGATACGCCGGCACGCATCGTCATCGACGAAAAGACCGGGACGATCGTTATCGGAAGCGATGTCAAAGTGTCGCCGGTTGCGGTCGCGCACGGCAACATCACCATCAGAGTGACGGAAACGCCGGCCATTGTGCAACCGGAGCCGCTCTCGAACGGCGTCACGGCAACGGAACCGTCAACCACGGTCAATGCCGAACTACCGGATTCGCAAGTGGCCATGCTGCAGGGACCAAGTCTGGAACGGCTGGTACACGGTCTGAACCGCATGGGTCTCAAGCCTTCGGGTATCATAGCAATCTTGCAGGCCATAAAGACTGCGGGTGCGCTCCAGGCTGATCTGGTTATCCAGTAGAAACGCCAATGCGGAGCCAAGTCTCGTCAGTATGGATGATTGCCAAAGTGCTGGTTTGGTCTTCATGGATCACACCGGTGGTGGCGAGCGGAGTTCCTCTGGCACCATCATCAACCGAGCAGACAGCAGCATCGGCAGACTCGGAAGCTGTGCTCAATTACTGCCTCAATATTTCCGACAAGGCCAAGGAAGCACGCGTGGCCCGGCAGATGGCCGCACTGAAGGAAATTGAGATTCAGGTCGAGGCGAAGATAAAGGAACTCGACGAGCGCCGCGGTGTTTTGAAGTCCTGGGTTGAAAAACGGAAGAGCTTGCAGGAGGCGGCTGAAAAATCTCTGGTGGAAATCTACGCCACCATGGATGCGGAAGCCGCAGCCGAGCAGATGACGAAACTCGATTCCAGTCTGGCAGCTTCCGTTCTGCACCAACTCAAACCACGTCTTGCAAGTGGCATACTGAATGAGATGGAGCCAGATCAGGCGGCAAAGTTGGTCAAGATCATTGCCTCAGCAAGCGATTTGGAGAAGGCATCCAAGTGAGCGAGGCATTCAATATGAAGCACTTGTCGATGTGCGTCCTGTTGGCAGGGTGCGCGCCCGACATTGAAAACATTGGCGCGGCCCCTCCGTTGTCGCCGGTCGGAGCAGACGTCGGGTCCGTTGCGTCCCACGGCAGCATTTCCGAAGTCGCGGCGCTTTCCGAAAGTTCGGGCACGTGGATGGGTGGTAACGCCGACTATTTTCGGGATGCCCGGGCGGTGCGCGCCGGTGACTTGATCACGGTGAAAATCGAGATCAACGATCAGGCTACACTCAACAGCACGTCAAACCGCAGCCGGCAATCTTCGGCCGATGCCGGCCTTGGCTTCACCTATGATCTGATGGGTATTGTCGGCTCCGACATCAACGGCAAAGGCAATGTCGATTCCAATACCAGTTCGGCCGGCCAGGGATCGACCGCTCGTTCGGAACGCATTCAAATGTCGATCGCCGCCATGGTGACCAAGGTCCTGCCAAACGGCTACTTGTTGATCGAGGGAAGTCAGGAGGTACTTGTCAACTACGAGCAACGGGCATTGCGGGTGGCCGGTCTCATCCGCCCGGCGGACATCGCGGCCGACAACTCAATCTCTTACGAGAAGATCGCCGAGGCTCGCATCTCTTATGGCGGCAAGGGCCGGGTGAGCGAAGTGCAACAGCCGGGCTGGGGTCAGCAAGTCTGGGATCAAATCACACCATTCTGAGAACGCTGGTCATCGATGACAAAGTCCAAAGCACCTAAAGACAAGAGCACAATGATTTTTATGGTCGTGGTGTTGTTGCTGACACTGGTAGGAGCGGGAACGGGGTTTGCCGTCGGTTCCCTCATCCAGCCAGAAGCAAATGCGAATACCGGGACTTCTGCGTCTGACACGGCGAGAGCCGTGCCCGCGCCGAAAGCGGGGCATAGCCCCAAGGATAGTCATGATGCTCAAACAGGCAATCACGATACCAGCCAGACTCAGGCAGTTGCAGGCCCTTCAAGTTCAACAGCAGCTTGGAGTTCAGGCATTAACCATTGCGAACCAGAACAGTCAGTCGATTCTGTCCCTGTTCCGCTAGTTCTGCAGCCATCGGTGAGTGCCGCTTCGGAGTTACCCGATGCGGCACCGGCCCCATGGCACTTGTTGCCCGTTGGTCCGCACCATTAACCAATTGCTAACCATGATTCCGTTATGGATACCGGTACGGAGCGACTAAAACAGTTGCCAGGGCATGATGCCAGTCTGTACCCCGGCTTGATCCGGTATGTCGCCGACAATTCGACATCCGCATCAGGGGCAATTGACGATGGCAAGCATACTGACAAACGGGTCAGCAATGACCGCGTTGCAAAGTCTAACGGCAACGCTGAGATCGCTTGATCAAACTCAAGCTCGAATTTCAACGGGTTATCGCGTTGGAAGCGCCGAAGACAACGCGGCCTATTGGTCAATTGCCACGACGATGCGCTCGGACAATGGGGCTTTGTCGACTGTGCAGGACGCGTTGGGCTTGGGTGCGGCTACGATCGATGTGGCCTACACTGGCTTGAACAGCGGGATCGAAGCTGCCAAGCAAATCAAAAACAAGCTTGTTGCCGCGCGTCAACCTGGCGTGGACCGGGCCAAGATCCAATCTGAGATAACGGAGCTTCAGCGCCAGCTCGCGAGTATTGGCTCAACTTCGGTGTTCAGTGGCGAGAACTGGCTGGCAGTCGATTCAACCGCGCCCGGTTACAATGCCGAGAAGACCATCGTCGCGTCCTTCGCCAGAACGGGCGGAATGATATCGATTGGAACAATTTCGATCAGCGTCGAGGACGTAAAACTCTACGATGCAGCGGATCAATCTGGTATTGTTGACACGGAGGATAAGGGCGGCCACCACTGAAGCTATCGGGGCGATGGAATCGGTGGACCCGTATGAAGCCGCGACACGGGTGAATATTCTTATGACCCAGCTTGAGTCATCCTACGCAGTTACCGGCCGCATCAGCCGCATGAGTCTTCTCAACTACATTTGACTCACGGCCATCCGGGCGGACCAGAGGCGGGCAGTTACATGAATTATTCAATTTACAATGAAATGGCCGCAGATACCGCGGACACGATCCGTTCTAACGAGCGCCGCGCATTCGACAAGTCAATTGCACTTTTGAAACTTGGGCAGACGCAGGGGCATGGTTCCCGCGAGGGAGTAGAGGCGCTGCTCTTCACCAACCGGTTGTGGTGCCGGCTGCTCGACGACCTTGCGGATGACGGCAATAGCCTTCCGGATTCGCTCAAGGCAAGTTTGATATCGATCGGCATCTGGGTATTGCGTCAAACGGAAGACATTAGACGGGGCAGTAGCAGTGATTTTGTGGGTCTGATCGAAGTGTCAGAATTGATCCGTAAGGGGTTGGAGGCTCGCTAAAATGATGATTCATCTCAAACGGGGCGAGAAGCTCTATGTCAATGGCGCTGTTCTCCGTGTTGACAGGCGAACCTCACTTGAGTTCCTGAACGATGTCAGTTTTTTACTTGAAAACCACGTCATGCAGGTTGAAAATGCCACAACGCCACTGCGGCAACTTTACTTCGTCGTTCAGACAATGCTGATGGACCCCGGCAATGCGGGAATGACAGTTGAACTCTTCAAGCACTTGTCACATCGCGTTCAACTCTCGGCAGATGCGGCCGAAGTCAAGACCAATCTCGAGGCCGCTGACTCGAGAGTGGCGGATGGACGTTACTTCGAAGCTCTGAAGGCTCTCAGAGCCTGCTTTGCGTCCGAAGGCGAGAGTTGTCTTCGCAATTCCACCCTCGAAGAAGCGGCAGCATGATGTTGATCCCGAGATTAACCGCACCACTTCCCACACATTCGAGCGGTTTCCAGACCGCGTCCGAGTCCAAGGCGGACTTGAACTATGACTCATTTCTGAAGTTACTCATAGCTTCAATGAAGAACCAGGATCCAACCAAACCCAATGACCCTGCCGAGACCATGTCGCAACTGGCGTCTTTCTCAAATGTCGAACAAAGCATCAAACTCAATGAGAAGCTGGACAATTTGCTTATGGTTTCCGGTGCCGGCCAGGCAGCGGCCCTTGTCGGCAAAACCATATCCAGCCTCGATGGTGGTGTGAGTGGGGTCGCGAAGAGCGTGGAGCTGAGGACTGAAGGATTGGTCGTCGTTCTCACGGGTGGCGGGCGCCTGTTGGTCAGTGACGGTATCAGGATTAGCTGAAGATGGGTGAGGCCGATGCTCTGAAGCTGGTGCAGGACGCAATCTGGGCAGTGATCGTCGGGTCGGGTCCGGCGGTTGGCGCGGCAATGGTCGTCGGCATCGTGATAGCGCTGGTTCAGGCACTGACCCAGGTTCAGGAAGCAACCCTCACCTTTGTGCCGAAGATTCTTGCAGTTTTTGCCGCCATGTTGCTGCTGGCACCCGTCGCAGCTTCGCAACTGACGACATTCACCGAGGAAGTCTATTCGCGTATTGAAACCGGGTTCTAGCGATGCAGTTGGCGTTCTCTGACAAGCAGCGATGAAACCCGCCCATGACTGACATTCGGCAAATTCCCTGGAACGGCACCACCGGCGCCGGCAATCGCGACATTGGCTTTGCAATAGGCATTGTCGCCATCCTTGTGGTGCTTTTCCTTCCCATTCCGCCAATTCTTCTCGACATGGGCCTTGCGATTTCCATCTCGCTTTCTGTCGTGATTCTTATGGTTGCTTTGTGGATCCAGAGACCGTTGGACTTCTCCGCTTTTCCGACGGTTCTGTTGATCGCCACGATGTTGCGCTTGTCATTGAACGTTGCAACAACCCGGTTGATCCTTTCGCACGGGCATGCGCTCCGCGACATCATGGCTATCACACGAGTTGGAGGAATCGGCTCTGAATACGCGGTCGATAAACCGCTTTTGGGGCGCTTGTCGTTGGCGCTGGGGGAGAATGCAGAGCTGCTGAAGCTTCACATAGGGGCTGTCAGTGAGATCAGCGACGTAATCATCGACAACCTCAAGCGGGTTGATTCCGATGGAACCTATTCGCGCTGCTTGTAACCCGTTCAGGGGTAGTGCCTGGTGCTGAAATTTGTTCTTCTAGGCGTTTGGGTCATCGTTGCGACGGCGGCATCGACATTCGCTTCGTTTTATCTGCGGCCGAACCCTGAGGAGCCGGTCGATGCCATTTCTATTGACCAGGGAGTTGAGGAATTTAAGACCGAGATGACGAGCATTCCCATGATTCGGAGAGGCGATGTTGTTGGGTATATCATTATACAACTGTCATTTGAAGTTGATCGCCGCGTCCTTGCTGAGGTGAAGCTGGAACCGGTTCCTTATCTGAATGACGCGGCATTCAGAGTAATCTTCGCCAGTACAGAAATCGATTTTCGCCGGCTTCGGGGGAGCGATTTGGATCAATTGACGCTGGCCGTCGCGACGGA